>JAMJQV010000383.1 GCA_023554435.1 Gemmatimonadota bacterium
CCCACCACGCGATCCACTTCTGACTCGTACTGCTCCATGGACAGGCGACCCTCGACGAAGCGCTCCTGCAGGGCTCGAACGCGAGCCTCCGCCGCCCGGAGTCTGGACGGGCGACCGGCGATCGTTGCGGGCAAATCGCGACTGAATCCCCGGGCGACGGCTTTCACTGCGACCTCGTGCCTGCCACATATGCACGTCCGCCCCTGGATGCGGCGCTTGTGACACGCCACGCGGCAACCCACACCCACCGCGCAGAACGATACCAAGCAGAAGACCCACGCTCCCAACAGTATCCCGATCATTCTTCTTCCGCCCCGTTTCCGGATGTTCCGGAGGACTTGCCCCCGCTGCCCACGTTCTCGATTTCTCGTGCCGCCTGTTCGAGGATCTCCCGCAACCGGTCCATCGAGTCTTCGTCCCCTACTCGGCGGATCGACTGCTCGAAACTGGCGTGCGCAAGTCGCATGAAGGACCTGGTCACGTCGGTCATCGGCGCGCCCGAGAAGTGCTTCGCGAAATCCGCGATTCGGTGAAGGATCTGCTCGACGCGATCCTGGTTGCTGTCCAGGAACTCGCGTCCTTCCCCGGTGATGGTGTAGACCTTCCGGCCGTCCGCCTCCTCGCTACTCACATAGCCGTCATCTTCAAGCGACTGCAGGGTCGGGTAGACGGAGCCGGGACTGGCCGTATAGGCGCCGCCGGAGGTCTCCTCCAAAGCTCTCATTACTTCGTAACCGTGCATGGGCCGGTCACGAAGCAGCTCGAGTATCATGTACTTGAGGTCGCCGCGGTCGAAGATCCGCCACCGGAAGTTCGGCTTGCCGAACCCGGACGCGCCGGGCCCGAACATGGATGACCACGGGTTGGATCCCTTGTCGAACTTGGCGTGCATTCGGCTATTCTCCACGACCTGACCGACGGCCTTACGAGTATTACGCGATATATCGATAAGTATAACGTAACGATATATCGGAACTCGTCAAGGGGCAGCGTGCGGTGGGCAACGGCGAGGCAGGCTTCCGCCCTTCCCGACCCCTGGGCACGGGTCAGTGGTAGCGGAGCGCCTCCATCGGATCCACGCGCACGGCGCGGTGGGCCGGGATGTAGCTCGCGAGTACGGTCACCACGGTCAGGAGCACCCCGACGGCGAGGAAAGTGGCCGGATCCGTAGCCGTCACCCCGGTGAGCAGGCTGGCGACCGCCCTCGTAAGGGCCAACGACACGAGGAACCCTACGATCACGCCCGCGATCGCCAGGGTGACGCCGCGTCGAACCACCATCCGGAGTATGTGGGGACTCTCGGCCCCGAAGGCCATGTACACCCCTATCTCATGGGTTCGCTGGCGCACCAGCGACGAGATGACGCCGTACAGTCCCACCGAGGCGAGCACCAGCGCCACACCGGCGAAGATCCCGATCAGGATCATGGCAAACCGCGTCGGGCCCTTGGCCAGGCGGACGTACTCCTCCATCGTCGTCACCGCGGCCACCGGCATGTAGGGGTCGAGCTCGGCGACTTCGACGCGGATGGCAGGGACCAGCGAAGCGGGGTCCTTCTTAGCGCGCACGGCCATCGTCACGTTGAAGAAAGCGCCCTGGAGACGGTACGGGAAATAGATCGTCTCCCTGCCCAGCGTTCGGGGATCCTGCGACCGGACGTTCTCGACCACGCCGACGACCTTGACCCACGTCTGCTGCGGTCCCGTCCCGTCGAACGGACTGATCACGGCCTGGAGGTAGCGACCGACCGGCTCCTCACCAGGCCACGCTCGCGCCGCGAGAGTACGGTCGACGACCACGACATCCGCCGCGCCGTCGTTCTCCGATGCCTTGAAGAACCGTCCCGCAACCAGCTCCAGTCCGAGGGCCTCGAAATAGCCGGGCGTGGCGAACCGGTAGTCCGCCTCCAGCACGCCCCAGTCCTTTTCGTCGGCGTTCTTGACCGAGTACGGAGAGGTCCAGAATCGGCCGCTCAGGGGCAGTACCTGAACGCCACCGGCGCTCTCTACCCCCGGAAGGGCCTCGAGTCGTTCCTCGAGTTCCGAGACGAACATCGCGCGCCCGTCGGGAGTCCCGTACTCGGATCTCAAACCCGGCATGGTGATCCGAAAGGTCACCACGCCTGCCGGTTCGAAGCCCAGATCCTGCTTCTGGAGCGCGAGAAACGACCGGAACATCAGTCCGGCTCCGATCAACAGGACCATCGACAGTGCGACCTCGGCTACGACCAGCGCGCTGCGCAGCCGACGGCGCCGCACGTCGGGCGAGACGGTACCCCGGTCTTTCAGGCAGTCGTTCAGGTCTGGCTTCGAAGCCTGAAGCGCCGGCACCAGCCCGAACACGAGGGCCGCGAACAGGCTGGCCGCCAGTGTGAACAGGAGAACCGGTCCGTCGATGCCGACCGACTCTACTCGGGGCAGGTTCGCAGGCCGAAGTGCCAGCAGCAGGTCGACGCCCCACCGGGCGAGAAGCAGCCCCGCCAGTCCGCCGACGACGGCCAGCAGGACGCTCTCCGTGAGCAGCTGCCGCACGATCCTGCCTCGAGACCCTCCGAGCGCGGCCCGAATCGCCATCTCCTTTTCGCGCGCCGCAGCCTGGACCAGCAAAAGGTTCGCCACGTTGGCGCAGGCGATCAGGAGTACGAATCCGACCGCCCCGACCAGCGCGAGAAGCACCGTCCGGGCGTGCCCCACGATGTCCCCGTGCATCGGCTTCACGTCGATGTAGATCTCGCCATCCCGATTGTAGGCGTACTGCTCGCGCTGCCACTCGGCGACCTTGTCCGCCTGCATCTGGGCCTCCGCCACGGACACCCCGGGCTTCAGCCGTCCTATGACACGCCGATTGGCGTTGGCGCTCGTCCGCGGCGCCTGCCGGTAGTCGAAGCGAGTCGGACTCCACACGTCGATATCGCTGGGCATCCCGGCGTTGGCCGGCATCAGGAGTCTGAAGGACGCGGGCATCACCCCGACGACCACGTTCGGGAATTCATTGATCAGCAGGGTGCCACCGATGGCGTCCGCTGAACCTCCGAAGCGCCTCAACCACAGCCCGTGACTGATCACGATGTGATTCACCGGAGGCGGTGCACCCGCGGCAAAAGCGCCTGGCGGGAAGGGCTCTTCATCTTCCGGCAGGAAGGTGCGGCCCAGAGCCGCTTCCACGCCAAGCACTTCGAAGAAATTGGCGGTCACTCCGGCGACCCGAACCTCGATCGGCTCGCCGTCGCCGGTCAGATTCTGCTCGAACGTGCGGTCCGTGGCCGCCACACCCTGGAACACATCCGTATGATCACGAATGTCCATCACGTCGGCGGGGGGCATCGGACCGTCAATGAAGTCCGTGGCTTCGATGCGGTGACGGAGCAGGACGAGCTGGTCCGGGTTGTCGTACGGCAGCGGACGAATCATCACCGCGTGTATGACGCTGAAGATGGCCGTATTGGCCCCGATGCCCAGGGCCAGGGTCAGGACCACGACGGCCGTGTGCCCGGGGTGCTTGAGCAGCGATCGCAGCCCGAATCTCATGTCCTGTCCCAGTGCGCCCATCTCGACTCTCTTCAGTGGAAACCGGGCGGTACCCATTCGGGCCCGCGCGACTTCCTGCCGTGCAACGGACATGCCACCCGGTGCGTCACCCGTATGTTTCTACGTGACAAGTATATAGAGATT
>JAMJQV010000384.1 GCA_023554435.1 Gemmatimonadota bacterium
CTTTCCGACCCTGGAAAGCAACATTCTCGTGGACGGTTTTCACATCGTGATCGACCTCGACAAGTCGAGTGGCTCGGTTATGGTCGACGCCCTCACCGGCAAAGAGTACATCGACTGCTATACCTACTTCGCCACTCTCCCCATCGGCCACAACCACCCGAAGATGGAGGTCCCGGGCTTTCGATCTACGCTCATGAGAGCCGCGCTGGCCAATCCGGCGAACAGCGACGTCTATTCGCGGGAATACGCGGGATTCGTTGACACCTTCCGGCGCGTGGCGGTACCTGACGACTTTCGATACCTGTTCTTCGTGGCGGGGGGAGCCCTGGCAGTCGAGAACGCCATGAAGGCCGCTTTCGACTGGAAGGCTCAGCTCAATGAGCGAAAGGGTGTCGAGGGAGGCGGAGACAGGATTGTACACTTCAGGCACGCTTTCCATGGGCGCAGCGGCTATACGCTTTCCGTCACGAATACCGATCCGACCAAGACGGCCCGCTTCCCGAAGTTCGACTGGCCCAGGATCTCGAGCCCCGCGATGCACTTCCCGCTGGACGAGGACGAGGTCGCGGCGGCCGAGGAAGCTTCAATTGCCGAGATCGAGGAGGCATTCCGGGCGGACCCGCACGGGATCGCGGCCATTCTGATCGAGCCGATCCAGGGAGAGGGAGGAGACCGCCACTTCCGTCCGGAGTTCCTGAGGCGCCTGCGTGAACTGGCCGACAGGCACGAGGCTCTGCTGATTTTCGACGAGGTTCAGACCGGACTCGGCCTGACCGGATCCATGTGGGCGTTCGAGACATTGGGTGTCACACCCGACATCGTGGCCTTCGGGAAGAAGACCCAGGTCTGCGGGATCATGAGCACGAGGCGCATCGACGATGTGGAGGACAACGTCTTCCATGTGTCCTCGCGCATCAATTCAACGTGGGGCGGAAACCTGGTCGACATGATCCGCTGCGCCCGGTACCTGGAGATCATCGAAGAAGACGACCTGGTGCAGAACGCGGCGACGGTCGGTGAGCACCTCATGCAAGGACTTCGGGAGGTTCAGGTTGACTTCCCGGCGGTCACCAACGTCCGAGGCCTGGGCCTGATGATCGCCTTCGACCTGCCGGACGGAGCCACACGTGATGCGCTGCGGGGGCAGTGCTGGGACAAGGGCCTGGCGACGCTGGTGTGTGGACCTCGATCGATCCGCTTCCGCCCACCGCTGACGTTCAGCATTGCGGATGCCGACCGATCGCTGGAGATCCTGCGCGACTGTCTTGCGGAGGTTCTCGAGCCGCTGGCCGCGGCCGGGAGTTAGCAGGAGGCTCGAAGAGAGGAATCGAGTACCGGCCGGGTGCCGGCGCCTGGGGGGATAGAGGCTTCCCCTGAACGCAGGGCCCGGCCGGCAGCGTGTGAAACCTGAGCGCCCGCTCAGATGAAGATCGTCTGAGCACCCTCGGACTTGTCGAAGAAGTCCATCGCCGTGATGATCTCCCTGACCTGCGGCAGCAGGTCCTTCTTGTCGATGTCCATCATCTCGGCCGCCATCTGGCACCCGTAGATCTCCGCCCCGGCGTCGTCGAGAATCTCGATCATCTCGCGTACGGTCGGAATGTCGAGTTCGTCGATCTTCTTCTTCATCATCTTGGTAGCCAGCCCCTCCATCCCCGGCAGCCCGGCCACCATGGCCGGCATATGCGTCGCCGGATTGCCAACGATCCCGGTGTGCAGCTTGTCCACCCTCTTGTCGTGGATCACGTCCATGCCCCAGAACGTGAAGAAGAGAACGGCATCGATGCCCATCATGCGCGCGGCATTCGCCAGGATCAGCCCGGGATAAGCCATATCGAGGCTTCCCTTGGAGCAAATGATGGCGACCTTACGGGGTGCATCACCGTTTCCGTTTCCGTGATCCGTCATGGTTCATCTCTTCCTGTATGGCGGGGAGCGACAGCTCCGCGCGTTTCTACTCAGAGCACCTGCAAGGTCAGATGCAGCCCTTCGGTTTCGTGAGGCCGGAGATCTTGGCCGACAGGATTCCCGGGCCTCTGGGGAACAGCTGATACATCTCCTTCATCGACACTCCGGCGTTTTTCGTGATTCGGCGCACGCCCGGGGCCTCGCCCTTGTCGGCTGCGTCGCGCCGGCAGAAGTCGATGACCTGCCAGTGCTTGTCGGTCAGGGGATCGATCCCCGCCTCGCGGGCCAGTTCAGCGGCGATTTCCGGGCTCCACTGGTCTGGATTCGACATGAAGCCGTCCTTGTTCACTTCGATTTCCTGTCCGGCAATCCTCGTCGTGCCCATTCTCTCTCTCCCTCATGTATGCGAGCCAGACCGGCGCTCGCGTCAGTCAAGTCGCTGATTCCTCACTCTCGGCCTCACCGCCCATTTCTCGCAGGACGGCCAGGAACATCGTCAGGCCCTTCCGGACCTCCGGGTCTCGGAACGACCGCAGCAATCCGATTCGCCCCAACGGCTCGGCAGGGGCTTCCCTGAGGGCCCCCGCGGCCTTGTCGGCCAGATCCAGGACCTCGGGCTGTGTCAGGCTGCGCACCGTACGGAGGATGTGAACCACGTTGTCGCCGAGCGCCTTCACGTCTTCCTGGGTGAAGGACGTCGAGATCGTGTGGAAAACGCCGGCTGATTCCTTGAGGAAGTCGATCACCCCCGCCTGCTCCAACTCGTGGAGCTTCCGGTACGCAATGAGGATTCCCTCGTGCGCGATCGGCACCAGGTCTTCCCGAAGATCCTCGAAGCTCTCCAGTTGCCTTCCCAGATCCTCCGTCACCTCGACGACCGCATCCAGCTTGCGGTTGATCTCGGCCAGCGTGACCGCCAGGTCCGCGGGCGCCGTGACGTCCACGTGGCCTCCCTGGTCGTTTGCGTTCAGCATGCTCAGCTCCACTTTCCGGCCATCGACATCCGGGACTCCACACCCGGGATCTCGGCACCCTTGAGGAGCATGTTCCAGTAGATCCATCGAAAGGCCATCTTCCCCCAGTGATTCATCTCACTTTCGCCCAACAGGCTCAGCGGCCCGACGCCGGGAACCGGGTACTTGCCCGGCAGGGGCTCGACATCGTAGTTGAAGTCGATCAGGACGGCCTTTCCGAAGCCCGTCTCGATGAAGCAGTTGGCATGCCCGTCGAATTCGTTGACCAGGGGACGGCCCATGATCGCGCGCAGCAGGTTCTCTTCGAGCACCTCGCCCTGGAAGTGAGCTACGGATCCGGCCTTGGAACTCGGGAGATCCGTGGCGTCACCGAGAACGAAGATGTTCTCGAACCCGTCCGCCTGAAGGGTGTTCTTGTTCGTAGGAACGAACGAAAGCTCATCACCCATGTCGGAGCGCTCGATGGTCTCGCTTCCCATGTGAGTCGGGATCGTCACGAGCAGGTCGTACGATATTTCCCGCTCGTCCCAGCTCTTCAGGACTCCGTTCGCACCATCGACCGAGCCCGCTGAGTACAGCCCCTCGACCTTGATGTTCTTCTTGTCGAGAATGTCGCCCAGCATTGCCGATGCACGGGGCTTCGTGAACGCTCCCTCGAGGGGCGTCGCATAGAGGATCTCCGTCTTGTCCCGAACGCCCTTCTCGGTCAGATACCAGTCGGCCAGGCACACGAACTCGATCGGGGCTATCGGACACTTGATCGGCATTTCCACCACGTTCAGGACCAGGCGGCCTCCTTCCCACGCCTCGAGCGCCCCCTCCAGCCTGGCCGCTCCATCGAGCGTGTAGAAGTCGAACGCCGTTTCCTGCCAACCCTCTTCCGTAAGCCCCTCGGTTTCCTCCGGGACGATTCGGCTTCCGGTCGCAATCACCAGGAAGTCGTACTCGAGCTCCACCCCTCCACTCAACCGAACCCTATTCCGATCCGGCTCGATGACGTCGATCTCTGAAGTGATGAAGTCGACGCCTCTCGGGATATACCTGGAGCGCGGCTTGATCACGTCACGGGTGCGATAGATGCTGAACGGAATGAAAAGTAGTCCAGGCTGATAGATATGCCGGTCGTCCTGATCCACCACGGTGATTTCCCAATCGTCGCGGTCCAGGTTTCGCCTCATCTTCGCCGCCATCATGGTGCCGGCCGTGCCCGCACCCAGAATGAGCAGCTTCTTCATCGGTCCTCCGGTCCCGTGTCGTGGGCCCCTCTACCGGGGGGCACTGCAACAGTTGAATTAGGCAGGTGCAAGCAGGATGACAATAGCGCTCGAGCCGTGATGGAACCCCGGAATCGCTCGAACGTATGATCCGCATGAACGAGGGGAACGACGAGTCCGCCATGGCGGATCTTTCTATGCGGTCGCAGGGCGACCTGGAGGCAGTGGATGGGTAGAGTTGCACGAATCCTGGCCGGCGGACTTCTTGCGGTCGCCGTGCTGACGACGGGAGCATGCGGAAGCGATGATCCTACGGGCCCCGATACCGGCTCTCTCGACGTTCTTCTCACCATGGAGGGGACTGACCAGGACCCTAATGGCGGGACGTTGATCTTCAACGGCGAAGTGGCCGGCTCGCTGATCACGGATGTCCGGTTCCGCATGGAGGGCGTTGAGGCCGGGATTCACGTCATTGCCGTGACGGGAATTCAAGCGAACTGCGCGAGCGTCGGGGACAACGAGCGTAACGTCACGGTTCGCGCTGGCGATCGCGCCGAGGAGACGTTCAGTTTCCTCTGCGAGTCCACCGGCGGGAAGGATCCCGGTGGCGGCGGAGCGGACTGACAGACACCGATGGGAGACACCCCCACTGGCCGGCGCCCCACCATACCGCCGGCCGTCTTACATCAGGGGCCCGAAAGCCGAGTCGGGTCCTTCAGCTCCAGATAGCTGACGAAACGCTCCCGCTTGAGCAACCGGACGAGGTGCCCCAACCGCTGGTTCACGGGGTCGACGCGTTCCCCGAACTCCTCCCGAACCAGTGCGGCCAGGTCTCCGACCTTGATGGTCCCGCTCATCCTCAGCCAGGCGAAGGAGCCTACCTCGTCAAGACGGATGCGGGGAGGGGCCAGCATAAAGGACACCCATCGCCCCACGGACCGGGGCCCGCGAACGCGCGGACGACTGCGCACCAGCGTGACGACCCCGCTCTCGTCTTCCTCCCACTCCACCTCTCGAACGGGCGTCATGTCCAGGAGGTTGGGCCCGATCCGCGCATCCCTGTCGCGCCGCGCTCCGCGTCGCCCGATCATCGCGTTACGGCTCCCTACTCACTTCGCAGGTTCTTCAGGGGCAACCAGGCAAGCAATCCGATCACGACGGGGTAGGCGAGAAGACCCAGAACGAAGCTGCCGTCGCCTGCCGGCGTGAGCGCGGCCTTCCAGCGCGCCAGCAACGGGACGAAGTCCTGGCCCAGGAACAGGAATGCCAGGGTCACGGCCATGAGAGACTCCCCTGCGATGAACCCGGACGAGAGCAGAATGCCCTTGTTCTCCGATTCCTTCCGTTGGCCCTCGCTGCAGCCCATCTTCTTCTGCCTCCACTCGAAGAACGCCTTGATCAGCCCTCCGACGAAGATCGCGGCGGTCGAGTAAAACGGCAGGTACATCCCGACCGCGATCAACATGGGAGCGGGAGCGTTCACGAGAATCAGACCGACGGCGAAGAACATGCCGGTGATCACGAGCGGCCACGCCATCTCTCCACCGACGATGCCATTGGCGATCAGTGCCATGAGGCCCGCCTGCGGGGCCGGGAGTTCCGCGGATCCGATTGTATAGGCCGCGTGCATCACGTTGAGTGCGATGGCCAGGACGACCGCCGCGCCGATCACTCCGATGATCTCGCCGATCTCCATTCGCCACGGAGTCCCACCCAGCAGGTGCCCGACCTTGAGATCCTGCATCATGTCGCCCGCGACCCCCGCGGCGCAGCAGACGACCCCGGCTACTGCAAGTACGCCGGCCACGCCGCTGATGTCGGTCAATCCGATCGCCACCATGAGGATGGCGGCGACCAGCAGGGCGGTCAGGGTCAAACCGGAAATGGGGTTGTTTGAGTTGCCGATCAGCCCGACCAGGTACCCCGCGACCGCAGCGAACAGGAATCCCAGGATCAACATGACCGCCGTGAGGATACCGGCGCCCAGAACGGAGCCGGTGAAGTAGAGGTACAGGAAAAAGGTGGCGACTCCCATGCCCCCGATCCCGAGAAGCACCCAGTTGAGCGGGAGGTCTACTTCGGTCCGGTCGGCTCGCACTTCATCGACCGGTCCAAGCTTCATGTCGGCCAACGCCTTACGAATCCCAGAGACCAGGGGGCCCCGCAAGCCCCACAGGGTCCAGAATGCCGCCACGATCATGGTCCCGACGGCCAGTGGGCGAACCTGGTTGAACCACACGTCCTCGCTTAGCGTCACCAGCCCTCCGGCCGAATCCACCCCCGCGCTCAGTCCCGGATTGAGGAAGACGGCCAGCGGCACGAGGAAGAGCCAGCCCATGACGGCCCCGGCGAACAGGATCGCGGCTACCCGGAATCCGACGATGTAGCCGACCCCCATGAGCATCGGGGAGGCCGCCGGCGTCTGCATGTACAGGCCTCCGCCGGCATACTCCATCTTCTCGCCAAGGACGGAGATGGAAGACTGCCCGAAGGCAATGGCCCCTGCCGTCTTCTCCTTGATGAGCATGATGCCGTTGGAGTTCTTGAACAGTTCCCATACGGCGGCGAGCACAATCCCCCCGAACACGAACTTCGCTCCGGTCTGTCCGCCCTGTCCTGCCTTGACGATCTCGGCCGCAGCCACGCTCTCCGGGAAGGGAAGGTCGGCCTCCACGACAAGTGTGCGGCGGAGCACGATCACGAAGAGGACGCCCACGACTCCACCCACCAGCATGATCGCGGTGCTCTCCCAGTATCGCAGGGTGTCCCACGCGCCCGTGATGACGAATGCAGGGATGGTGAAGATCGCCCCGGCCATGAGGGACTCCCCGACCGACGCCGTGGTCCGGGCAACATTCTCCTCGAGGATCGTGCCCCGGAATGGCCGGAGCACCGCCATCGCTACCACCGCCGCCGGGAAGGCGGCAGCTACGGTCAGCCCCGCCTTCATCCCCACATACGCGTTGGCCGCGCCAAGAACGATGGCCATGAGAACGCCCAGGAACACTGCCTTGAACGTCAACTCCGCCATATTGGTGTCAGCCGGTACGTAGGGAACATCCCTCCGGTCGCTCATCCGTTGCCTCCGGGGTGTGGAGCGCGATGCGTTGCTCGAGTTCGAGGTTGTGGACGCGAGGGGGTCCACGCCGTATCGTGCCGAAGTTGTCGTCCAACGGCCGTACCCGCCAGCGTGATCGATCCCGCGACGAGGCCGCACGAAGCCCCGGAGCGTACCAACAGGAGGGACCATGACCTTCGTTTCAGATCTTCAGCCCACCGCCGTCTGGTCATACTTCGACCAGCTCCTCACCATACCCAGGGGTTCCAAGAAGGAAGATCGGGCCCGTGAGTTCGTCATCTCCGTGGCTGACCGTCTGGGCCTCGACTACACCGTGGATCAGACGGGCAACGTGGTGGTCCGAAAGCCGGCCTCACCCGGGAACAGTTCAACGACCCCGACCATTCTGCAGTCCCATCTCGACATGGTGCAGGAGAAGAACTCGGACGTGGAGTTCGACTTCGACAACGAAGCCATTCGGCCCGTTCTGGATGGGGAATACCTGCGGGCGGACGGTACCACCCTCGGATCGGACAACGGAATCGGTGTCGCGACGATGCTCGCGATCATGGAGGCCACGGACCTGCCGCACGGGCCGCTCGAATTCCTCTTCACCATCGACGAGGAGACGGGTCTCACCGGCGCCGGCGGCCTCGGCGACGGCCTTTTTCAGGGTCGTCGGCTGATCAACCTGGACTCGGAGGAGGAGCGAGTTCTGACCATCGGGTGCGCGGGAGGCGCGGACTCGCATCTGCACCTGGGTGTGGAGCGGTCTCCGTTGGAGGAGGGAAGCAGCGCGATTTCGGTGCGGGTCGCCGGGTTGAAGGGTGGGCACTCCGGCGTCGACATCCACCTCCAGCGGGGGAACGCGATCAAGATCCTCGCGCGCGCGCTGCACGCGGCTGCGCTGGCGGAGCCCCTTCGCATTGCTTCGTTCGGTGGCGGCAACGCGCACAACGCGATTCCCAGGGAGGTCTCAGGCATCGTGGTCGTGCCTTCAACCAACGGAATCCCTGCGACAGTCACGGGGATTCTGACCTCGGAGCTGGAGGCTGCGGCAGCCGAGCTCTCAGCGGCGGACCCCGGCATGACCTTCGAGGTCGCGGAAGCGCCTCTCCCGGCCGATGCGCTGACGGAGGCCTCCTCCCGACAACTTCTTTCGCTCGTCACCGCGCTACCCCACGGCGTGATGGCCATGAGCAACGACATCGAGGGTCTGGTCGAGACCAGCACCAACCTTGCCGTGGTCCGTGAGGACGATGGGCGGGCCTTCATACTCATGAGCAGCCGCAGCTCGGTGATGTCGGCACTCGAGGGTCTGCGGCAACGCATCCGGGCGCTCGCGGACCTGTCGGGGGCCGAGCTGGCGGAAAAGGACGGATACCCCGCGTGGCAGCCCGATGTGAGTTCCGCTCTCTTGCAGGTGGTTAAAGGGGTGCACGAGAGGATCGCAGGAGAAGCCGAAATCGGAGCCGTGCATGCGGGCCTCGAGTGCGGCATCATCGGTGAGAAGTACCCGGGAATGGACATGATCTCGTTCGGGCCACAAATCGACTTCCCTCATTCTCCGGACGAGCGAGTGAAGGTCGCCACGGTGGAGGAGTTCTACGAGGTGCTCACCGCGGTCCTGGCAGAGCTCGACTGAGGGAACCAACGCTGCGGCAAGGACGCGGAGTCCTTTGGCCGGCGTCGCGAATCGACTATCTTGAAGCCGGAGATGCAGCGCTGCCCTGGAGGGAGTCCGGATGCTGAAGCAGGGTGAAGTGATCGGAGTTTGGGTATGGGGGATCGTCGTGTGGGTCATCCTCGCGTTCGCATTCGGGGATTTCTGGTGGTTCCGGCCTCTGTACCGCCAGTTCTTCTGACCCTCGGGGCATGAGGGACCCTCGCTGGACGCAGGTCCACGAGGGTGTCATCTTCAACGGTGCGTTGCGATAACGACCTTCTACGTTTCACGCCAGGGAGGACTCGATGGCCGAGAAGAACAAGAAGAAGACCTATCTGATCCTGATCGCCGTCTTGCTGGTCGTTCTGCTGATTACGTTCCTCTAGGCTGTTCCCCGAGAACCGGCGGCCGTTGACTCTGCCAACGTCGCCGCCGGTTCGCTTCGGGCCCCTCAGGCGACTTTCCGATTCGCCGTGCCGTGCCTGAGGATGAACCACGCCATGACTCCGAGAATGGCACCGACCGTAGCAAGCGCCAGCATTTCCTCCACGAAGTGCGGAAGGTGAGGCGCGAAGCCTTCAATCCGCTGCCCACCCCGCAGTCCGACCCAGAGCGCCAGTACCACACCGGTCAAACCTCCGCCGCCGACGAGTCCAGAACCGAAGAGAACACCCTGTTCGCGACGTCGTTCCGCCTCGGCGGGCTTCTGCTTCCTGGTCAACAGGTACCTCAGGAGGCCGCCCACAAAGACGGCAGCCATGGTTTCCAGGGGGAGGTACACGCCGACCGCGAAGGCCAGCACCGGCATCTTGAACGCGGAGGCGACAAGTCCTATCGCAACGCCTGCGGCGATCAGCATCCAGGGCAGGTTCTGATCGAGCACGCCATCGATGACGAGAGCCATGAGAGTGGCCTGCGGCGCCGGGAGTTCCGGCCCGCCGAGCCCGCCCGGAACGTTGTACTGCAGGAGCATGACCACGAGTACGACCACGCCGGCCGAGGTGATCACGCCGATCAGCTCGCCGATCTGCTGGTAGCGCGGGGTGGCGCCGAGGATGAAGCCCGTCTTCAGGTCCTGCGAGGTATCGCCCGCGATCGAGGCAGCGATCGCTACGGCGGTTCCTACCATCAAAGCCGTCGCCTTGCCCGCCATATCCGTCCACCCGAATGCCAGGAACACGAGGCTCGTTCCGAGCAGCGTAGCGATCGTCATTCCGGACGTCGGATTCGACGTAACTCCCACCAGTCCGACGATCCGAGAACTCACCGTAACGAAGAAGAACGCGAATACGGCGATCAACAGGCTCGCCAGTGCCCGAATCGGCACGGAGTCCAGGTATCCGAGAATCCCCGGAACGAAAGTCATCACGGCCAGGATCGATACCAGGATGATGAGCACGATACGAGGAGAGAGGTCCCGGTTGGTCCTTTCCACGGCCTGGACCGCGTCCGAAGCTCGCCGGGAAATCTGCTGTACGCCGAGTCGGAAAGACTCGATCATAGTCGGTATCGATCGAATCAGGGTGATCAGGCCGCCCGTGGCCACGGCCCCGGCACCGATATACCGCACGTAGCGGTTCCATATCTCGTCGGTGCTCATGTCCCGAATCAGCTTGACCGTCTCCGGGTAGAGCGGTTCGGTCAGGCCCGACCCCCAGAGGTATATCGTGGGGATGATGATCAGGGCAGAGAGAACACCCCCCGCCACCATCACCGTGGCGATCCGGATGCCGAGGATGTACCCGACCCCGATCAGGGGCGGAGAGACGCTGATCGAGACAGCGGCTCGCGCCGGCAGACCCACCTCGAAGACGCCTCGGACCAGCTTGAGGCCGTCGGTGAGGAGCTTGAAGGCCATGCCCACTCCGATGCCCCAGAACACTCCCGCCGCCTGCTCTCCACCCTCCTCGGCCGCGACCAGTACTTCGGCGCACGCCATGCCCTCCGGATAGGGAAGACTTCCGTGCTCCCGCTTGATCAAGTACCGACGAAGGGGGATCATGGAAACGACGCCGATCAGCCCGCCGCACATCGCAAGGAGGGTGACCTGCAGCCAATCCGGGTTGAGCCCCCAGATGAACAGGGCCGGGATCGTGAACAGGACCCCGGAAGCTACCGACGAACTCGCGGACCCGACGGTCTGCGACATGTTCGTTTCGAGGATGCTGTGACTGAGCCCGAATGCTTTGAACACCCGGAACGCAACCACGGTGAGCACGGCCACCGGGATCGAGGTACTGATCGTCAGGCCGGCCTTCAAACCAAGGTAGGTGTTGGCCGCGCCGAAGATCATCCCCAGGACGATCCCCGCGAGAACGGCCTTGACCGTGAACTCCGTCAGCGTCTGGCCGGCTGTCAGGGGGACGTATTCCTGTCCCTCTTCAATGGCGTACGCCGTGGGAGGCAGCTTCCTGCCGCTCACGTGCATCTCCTCTGTTGGCATGTTCCATGGTAAACGGGACCGGCACCGGAGCCGAAGGTAAGCACCGGCGGACAGGCGTCAACAAGGCCGAAGGCCCGGTGGTCCTTTTCGACGGCTGGTGCCCACTTTGCGTTGGGGCCGTCCGGTTCGTACTGCGACGAGACCGCGAAGCTCGCTTCTCTTTTGCGTCTCTCGACTCGCCGGCGGCGAAGAAACTCCTCGACCGTTGCGAGGCCAGCCCGGAGGTCCTCGAGTCCGTCAGGACCGGGGCCACCGTCGCGCTGGTGAGGTGCGGCAGGGTGTATGCACGAAGTGACGCAGCCCTTCGCATCGCGGGCGAGCTGCCCCTGCCGTGGCGAGCCATGACCGTGCTTCGGGTCGTCCCGCGCTTCCTGCGGGACCGGATGTACGGGGCGGTGGCGAACCGACGTCACCGGGTGTGGGGCAGGCTCGAGTCCTGCCATGTCCCCGAGCCAGAGGACCGCGGCCGGTTCCTCTAGCTGACTGTGGCAGCCGGCTGCTCCATGGGGGGGAGCACTCGCCCCTCGACCTCGCCCACCCCCTCGATCCAGGCACGATACCTGTCTCCCGGAAGCA
>JAMJQV010000385.1 GCA_023554435.1 Gemmatimonadota bacterium
GGACTCTCGAACGAAGGAGTGAGTTGGGCACCGGGGAGGAAGAGCGAACGCATTCGATCCCAGTCGCGCTCCGCTCCGGCCGGTCCGGAGATCACGTCGTAGACGGCCGCGATGATGGCGTTGGCCGACTCGACATCCTCCGCGGCGACCATGGGAGGGCCTTCCTGCGCTCGCACCGGGCCCGACACTCCGGCCAGAACGACGAGGGCGAGCAAGCCCCGAGCGAAGGTCTGTGAAGTAGTTCTCATCGGGACATCTCCTCCGGTTCGAGAGGTTCGAGCCAGCGGCGGAACGAGCGAATCGCCTCTGCCCTATGGCTGATCTCGGCCTTCACCTCCGGCGGCAACTCGCCGAACGTCTGTCCATATTGGGAAAGCAGGAACAACGGATCATAACCGAACCCTCCACCGCCCCTCTCCGACCGGGTGATCGTGCCGTCCACCCGGCCTCCTACCACCAGGGTCCGCTCGGCCGTCACGCACGCGAGGGCGCATCGGTAATGGGCTCCCCGGCCCGCGTCCTCCACCTGCTCCAGCAGCCGCAGGAGGCACTGATTGTTGGCCTCGTCCTGGTCCCCTCCGTTCATCCCGTGGTCGGCCGCAAAGCGCCGTGACCGGACTCCGGGTCCACCCTCCAGGGCATCCACGCAGAGGCCTGAGTCATCCGCCACGACGTCCAGGCCGGTGTGCATCCGGTAGAACCGCGCCTTGGCCAACGCATTCTGTTCGAAGGTAGAAAAGACCTCGACGTCATCTTCACCGGGAAGGCTGGCGATTCCCAGGTCCTGCAGAGAAGACACCTCGATAGGTAGCCCATCGAGAAGCGCGACGATTTCGCGCACCTTGTGGGCATTGCGGGTCGCCAGAAGGAGCTTTCGTTGGACTACGGGGCGCACGCTACATGCCCACCGAAGGGTTCCCGATCGTTACGGCGGGCCCCGATTCCATGTTGGTCGCGACAGGGCCAGCGCGGTCCAGAGTCAGGAACAGCAACAGAACCGGCAGATACAGAAGCGATACCCGAAAGAGCCCCCGTGCTGTCGGAGAATCAGCCCGGGCCGCGAAACAAATGGCACTCGCCAGGTAGGCACCCGTGAGAAGGAGGGCCGCAAAGGCATAGAAGCCGCCGGTGAGGCCGAGAAGCACGGGGAGCAGGCTCGTTGGCAGCAGGGCAAGCGCGTAGAGTACCGATTGATGCCTCGTCTGTCTCCCGGCCGGGTCAGAAACCCCGAGCATCTTCAATCCACCCCGCCTGTAGTCCTCGCTGTAGATCCATGCCAGCGCCAGGAAGTGCGGGAGCTGCCAGAAGAAGAGAATCCCGAACAGCGCCCATCCCCCCGGGTCCATGGATCCCGTGGCCGCCGTCCAGCCTCCGAGGATTGGCAGGGCTCCCGGCACGGCGCCCACAAGAGTGGAGAGAGACGAGACTCGCTTCATGGGAGTGTAGACGAGGATGTAGCTAAGGAGCGCCACAACGGCCAGGAGTGCTGTGAGCGGATTCACGAAGGCGGCCAGGATGCCCACTCCCAAGGCCGCGAGCCCGACAGAAAACCACGTTGCGGCTGCCGGAGTGACCCTCCCGGTGGGAAGCGCCCTGCCCCGCGTACGGTGCATCCTGGCATCAATGTCGCGCTCGAATACCTGATTGAGAGCGCTGGTGCCACCCGCTACCAGCCAGATCCCGAACGAGGACACCACGAGAGCCCGGATGTCCACGTCTCCGCCAGAGCCAAGCAGGAAACCGGCCCCGGAAGTAATCAGAACCATCAGAGTGATACGTGGCTTCGTAAGGGAGAACAGGTCTGCCGGACGGCTTCTCACTCCACTTCCCCGGTCCGAATCCTGTCGACCAGTCCCGAGCTGGACAGCCCGGCCTCGAGTTTCACGAGTACCACATCTCCGCCCGCCCTCCGCACAGCCGCAGCTCCCGCGATCTGGTCTTCGGAGTAGTCCGCCCCCTTGACCAGCACATCGGGTAGCAGCTGCGAAATGAGATCGCCTGGCGTGTCCTCTTCAAAAATCGTGACCGCATCGACGAAGCGGATGGACGCCAGAATGGTCGCTCGATCGATCTCGGATTGATACGGCCGGGCCTGACCCTTCAGGCGACGCGTGGACTCGTCGGAATTCACGCCCACAACCAGTCGATCGCCCAGAGAGCGAGCGGCCTGCAGGGAGGCGACGTGGCCACGGTGCAGCAGGTCGAACACACCGTTCGTGAACACGAGCCGGTACTCCCGAGGACGTCCCAACCGACGTACGACCTCCTGCCGGTCCAGTATGGGCGCGGCCTGCGGATTACCCCTGGTGGCCAGACCTCCAGCTCCCGCCTCAGAAATGAGTGTCCTCCAACTCCTCGATCGACGGAGCGACCGGTTGCGGCTGACGGGCGAAGAGGACCTTCAACACCGGCGGCACGACGAACGTCGAGAGGATGACCATGATAAGGATGGCACTGTAGGCCTCGCCGGAGAGAATTCCCGCGGACAGGCCAATGGCGGCGAAAATCAGGCCCACCTCTCCCCTCGGCACCATGCCCACACCGACCACCATCTTGCTGATGCCCGCCCGCCTCACGGCCAGGCCGGAGACCAGCTTCCCGAAGATGGCGACCACGGTGAGGATGAGCCCCACGACCAGCACGGCTCCATCGAAGTCCGCCGATCCGGGGATGAACAGGTGGACGTTGACCGGGGCCCCCACGACGACGAAGAAGATGGGCGTAAATACGTCGGCGACCGGTTCGATTTTCTCGACGACCGAGTCGAACTGGTTGGTGGACGAGAGGACGAGACCCGCCGCAAACGCACCGATGATCATCGCGGACCCCGCCCAGTCGGCGAGAGC
>JAMJQV010000386.1 GCA_023554435.1 Gemmatimonadota bacterium
TGGGCGTGCGGTCCATCCCTCCCGGGGTAGCGTACTATGCCGTGTTTCGAGGCGAGTCACGTGCGGGCTGGGCGCAGATCGAGATCGACACCCTTCCCGGCGCTTCCGGTTTCTTCGTCCGTGACCGGGTCCTGCTCGACCTCCCGTCTCTCGGGGTGGCAGGGCGATCAGAGCGGGCGTCGGAAGAATTCCTGGACTCGAGTCTCAACCTCGACAGCCTGACCTTCACTTCCATCGTGGGCGACGACACCGCAAGCATCAGGGTGGTGTCCGATGGTGACTCGGTGGTCCGGTCGTTCGACGCGATGGGCCGGCAGACCAGTCGCGTTCCGATTGCAGAGTCGGTGACGACTTCTTCGGGCTGGCGCCTGAGGCTCGCGGCGGCCGGACAGGCGGACATGGGGCGCCGATACGGGGTCGTAGTGTTCGATCCGTTGGCAGCGAGCGCCCGCTCCCAGGAGATCGAGATTCTGGAGGCCGCGGCTTTGGCATTCCCCGACAGCGCCGACACGGATTCCATATCCGGTGCCTGGATCTCGGTCAGAGAGGACACGGTCCAGGCGTGGCGCGTTCGAAGCGGTCCGGAGGACGTCGGCCGCGAGACATGGATCGACGAGGACGGGAGACTGGTGGACGGCGAGATCTTCGGAGGTCTGCGAGTGGAGCGAACGGCGTTCGAGCTCGCGTTCTTCACACGCCCCGGGAGTGCCGTGCCCGACTCCGTGCAAACCCAGCCAGAGGAACGGGAATGATCATTCTCGACAGCCTGACGAAACGCTACGGTGACTTCACGGCCGTCGCCGGGATCGATCTCGAGATCGGGGAAGCACAGATCTTCGGGCTCCTGGGCCCGAACGGCGCGGGCAAGACGACGACCCTGCGGATGATCGCCGGCATTCTCAGGCCGGACTCGGGCCGGGTACTCGTGGCCGGACATGACAACGTCCTGGACCCGATCGAAGCCCGGAAGCTTCTCGGCTTCGTTCCGGATCGACCGTTCGTGTATGACAAGCTCACGGGTGCCGAACTTCTGCGCTTCTCCGCCGGTCTCTACGGCCTCACGGGTCCCGAGGTAGAGGCCCGGGTCGACGAGTTGCTCGAACTGTGGGACCTGGCCCCCTGGAAGGACCAGCTCGTCGAGTCCTATTCCCACGGCATGCGACAGAAACTGATCATCTCGTCGGCTCTGATCCACAGACCTCGAGTGCTGGTCGTAGACGAGCCCATGGTGGGCCTCGATCCCCGATCCGCCTGGCTGCTGAAGGATGTCCTGAGGACGTTCGCGCAGGGCGGTGGAACGGCGCTCGTATCGACGCACACGCTCGAGCTGGCGGAGAGCCTGTGCGACCGGCTGGCGGTCATCGACAAAGGAAGGGTAGTGGCGTCCGGTTCGATTGAGGATCTGCGCCGGGAGGCCAGGTCCGAGACGGCCGGGTTGGAGGAGATCTTTCTCAAGATCACCCGCGGAGCGACGGATTCCGAGATCGCCCGCGTCGTGGGGGACTGAGGATGGCGGTCCGGCGAGAGTTCGTACTTCTCCTCACTCCCAAGGTCCTGTCCGCCCGGCGTCGCGGGATCGCGGGTCGTGGTCGGTGGGGACGCGCCGTCATGGTCCTTGGAGTAGGGGCGGCCGCGTGGCCGTTCATCTACGTTACGTTGACCCGGTTGCTCAGGACGCTCAGGGGCGTGGAGGAAGTGGGCCCGCTGCTCGCGTCCAAGCTCCTCGCGCTCGGACTTCTCGTCTTCCTGGGAATCCTCCTGCTGTCGAATCTCATCGCCGCGCTTTCGAGCTTTTTTCTGTCGCGCGATCTGCCGTGGATCAGGGCCGCACCACTGGACTGGTTGTCCGTCTACCTCACCCGGCTCACCGAGACCCTCGTCAGTTCGTCGTGGATGGTCGTGCTGATGCTCGTCCCGATGCTCGCCGCATACTGGACGGTGTACGATGGAGGGTGGACCTTTCTGGCTCTGTCGATCCTTGCCGTGGTGCCCTTTCTCATCATACCGGCCGCCGTCGGCAGTGCGACCACACTCCTGCTCGTTCGACTGTTCCCGGCCCGCCGTTCGAAGGACATCCTGGGCATCATCGCGGTGGCGTCGGTGGGTCTCGTGGTCCTCCTGCTGCGCGTGCTGCGGCCAGAGCGTCTCGTGAATCCGGAGTCCTACCGAAACCTCGTGGATTTCATGGCAGCGCTCAGGGGCCCATCCTCTCCCTGGCTTCCATCACAGTGGGGTGCGGATGCCCTGGCCGGATTTCTGCAGGGCGGTTTTGATCCATTCCTGCTCGTCCTGCTGTGGACGACGGCGCTCGGCACGGTCACGGCCGGTGCGATACTTCACCGAAGCCTGTACCCGGCGTGTTTCACTCGCGCGCAAGAGGGGACGGAGAATCGAATTCAGCATCATGCTGCCTGGAAGTGGTTGGAGCGGGCGGTGAGCCGGGCGTCGCTGCAGCGACAGCAACTGGTGCTGAAAGACGTCCGGATCTTCTTCAGGGATACGACCCAGTGGTCACAGTTGATCATCCTGGGGGTGCTGGTGGTCGTATACGTCTACAACATCAGGGTGCTCCCGCTCAGCTCTGGCGAGATGATCACGCGCTATCTGATCACGCTGGTCGTCTTCCTGAACCTCGCCCTCTCGGGCTTCGTCCTGGCGGCGATCGCGGCCAGATTCGTGTTTCCCGCCCTCAGCCTCGAGGGTCAGACGTTGTGGCTGCTGGGGTCCGCGCCGCTCGAAGCCCGTACCATCCTCGGAGCGAAGTACTGGGTCGGAGCGGTACCACTCACGGCCCTGGCGTTGATTCTGACCGGCTTCACCAACTACCTCCTGGGCGTTCCTGCGGGCCTGGCGGTCCTGTCCCTCGTGTCCACGGTCGCGCTCAGCCTGGCTTTCACCGCTCAGGCCCTCACCTGGGGGGTCTACTTTCCCGAGTTCGAGTCGGAGAATGCAGCCCAGATCCCGACTTCGATAGGAGGCCTGCTGTTCATGCTGGGAGCGGTGGTGACCCTGGGCTGTGTGGTCGGGCTTCAGATCTGGATCCTGAGGGAGTTCCTGATGTCAGGGCTTCCGGGCCGAGAACCGCGGGATCCGTTCATGTGGGAGGTGGGATTGGCGCTGACGGGAACCCTGGTTTGCTGCGCCTTCTCAGGAATACTGCCGTACCGGGCCGCACTGCGCCGTCTCGACCGGCTCGACTTCTGAGATAATCCGGGGCAGGCCTCTCGGGGCTAGTCGAGCCCTGCCATCGAATGGGCCGCGCTCTCCCTGAACTGACGCAGCCGCTGCCGGGCATCGCGCATCTCGGCGTCCGTGAACAGGCCTTCCTGCTGCGCCAGCAACAGCTCCTCGCGCTGACTCTCGCTCAGCAGTCCCATCTCGACGGCGAGAACACCGAACTTCTTGCCTGCTTGCCTACGCTGCTCGAGCAGCACGCGGGCAACCTCCGCCGGCGTGAGCAGGTCTCGAACCAGCGCCACCGTTCCCAGCGCGAAGTGGCGGGGAACCGGGACTTCGTTGAGGGTCGCGCGGTGCGATTCATGGACGACCGTCGTCCGGGCGGTCGGCGGGGACGGATCGGACATCTCGAGTCCGGGGATCGCGGACAGTGATTCGACCGCATCATCTTCCATCACGATCGCGTACCCGGGCTCAGCGCCACCGAGCGACTCCACCGGGGGAACGACCTCGTCACGCACGACCGGCTGGGATGACCGCTCCACTTCGAGCTGAGGAGCTTCGGGCTGGGGCACGTCCGGCACCGGCAGGACGTCGGGCTCGACCTCAGGGGTCGGCGTATCGCCTGTCACCTGCAGCTCGGACTCAAGCGCACCATGCACCGTCTCGAGAACGGCTGTGCCTTCGGGCAGGTGCTCGGGGGCTTCCCGATCGACCGGCATGGCCGGCACCAGGTCCTCCAGGTCCTCCATGTCGCTCGACGGAGTGTCCGAGGTGTCGATGAAGCGCTGCAGGACCTCCCATTGAGCGTCCAGCACGCGCTGCTGGCGCTTCTGGTTGTCCAACAGGAATCGGATGCTGAACAGATGAAGGGCGTAAAGTCCAAGTGCGGCAGCGGCTGCGGCGAGCGTCCGGTTCTGGCCGAACCACGCCATGCCGGCGACGGCCACGGCGACGACAGCTACCGCAGAAAGGTAGTGTCCGCTGTGCTCCCGATCGGCTTCTTTGCCGACTCTGGCCATCGAGGTGCCTCCATCCGCTGACATCGGCCAAACCCGCTTTCGTCGGGGGCCACGAGTCGCCGGGGCGCAGCCACTCGAGATTCACCGCAAGTCCGGTTCGCACTGGCGGACCGAACGCTTCTGGCGCCCGATGTTTGCATCTCGCGTGCCAGAGGGAGTTCAGCGGTGTCGGAGGATAGGCCAGGAGTCCAGGACATCGTCGCCTCGAACCACGGAAAAGGCGTCAAAACAGGCCACAGTGAGGCATGAGTGGTTGGGAACCACCCGGATGCGGGTCCCCACGTCCAGGGAACAGGACACGATACCGTGTTCTTGACTGAGCGAGGTCAATCGGGCATTTCGCCGCAACGTTCCCGGAGCCCGCTCGTCGAGGATTTCACCGAAACTGCGGCGTCCCATGTGCGTGGGTCCCGGGTCCAGAGACATGGCGAGGGCGCCGGCGTCCACGACAGAGGTGTCGCGATCGGGACGGGTCGAGACCACCGTGGTGAGTACGGTGGCGGCGCACTCGTCCAGGTCGCATGACCCGAGCAGCACCTGCGTGTAGTCGTGCAGCGCGTAGTTGCCGGGTCGGACCTCGGTCACGCCCTGCAGACTCCGATACGAGGACATCGAGGGAGTGGATCCGATGCTGGTGTCAGGAATCGGAATGCCCTCGGTCGCCAGTTCCGTGGCGAGATCGGCCATGGTGCGCCGTTCCAGGTCCGCCATTCGGGCCATCTCGGAGCGAGAGGCCGCGTGATAGGCATTCCCCGAGTGTGACAGTATCCCGGCCAGTTCCAGCCCCGCGTCGATCACGCGCTCGGCGAGCGCCCCGGGGGCTGCCGATCCCGGGTCGACCCCCACTCGCCCATAGCCGCAGTCGATCTTGATCCACACCCGGAATGGGGCTCCGGCAGCGATCAGCCCGTCCACGGCCGTCATCGAATCGACGACCACACCGAGCCGCACGCGAGCGGCGAGCTCCGCCGCCTCGTGCAATCTCCCGGGAATGACCGGGAAGGCCCAGGTGATGTCGTCGAATCCGCCGTCCGCGAACGCCCGGGCTTCCGGGAGAGTGGACACGGTGATTCCCTGAGCCCCGAGAGCCCGCTGAGCCAGCGCCACTTCAAGGCACTTGTGTGTCTTGACGTGAGGCCTCAAGCGTACGCCAAGCTCCTTGCATCGCCCTGACATCCGCTTGAGGTTGCCCTCCAGCACGTCGATGTCCAGCAGCAGCGCGGGTGTCGGCAAGTCGTGGATAGTCGACATGAATCGGATACTACCACGATCCTCCGATCGTTGCCACGCGGGAACCGGCGATTCGGTCAGGGCGTGGCGGTCCGGAAATTGAACGCCGGGGCAAAGGAACCGAGGGCGCTCTGGGAGCACGCGACCTGATGTGACCCACGACGGCCCCGGCTCGTCATACTGGTGAAACTCGACGCGAGGTCCGATATCCGACACGTTTCCGATGCCGAACTGGTCCGTCAGACGCTGCAGGGGTCAGATCG
>JAMJQV010000043.1 GCA_023554435.1 Gemmatimonadota bacterium
GCCGCAGGGGCCGGCGGCGGTGGCGAGGTAGTAGCGGGAGTTCAGGGTGAAGCGGGGCGAATCAAGGTGGATCTGGCTGACCTTCGATTGCGTCTTGTATCGAGTCTGCCTGAGAAGGAAGTTGCGGTATCCGAATTGAGCTGACCTTTCCAATCGCACGAGAACTCATGAGCGGCCACGTCTTCATCCTGCACGGTGATCTCACCCGGCTGGCCTGCGATGGATGGCTACTGCCTTGCGACGCCACCATGCACGTGATGCTTCACTGGACCGAGGAACTCGATTCCCCGTGGAGTCCCCCGAGTCCCTGGCCAGCATGGCAGTCCGAACAGGAGCGCGTCACACGCGTGGAGGACTGGCCAGGTGCCACCCAGCCATGGCTGGTGAATACGGGAGCGAGCAGCGGCACGGCCGTGGAATGGTTCGTCGACGGTGTGGTCGCATTCGTTGACGAGGCAGCACCCTACGCCCGGGCGCGTCCGTTCATCACACGTCGTGCGAAGCCTCTACTGGCCCTTCCTCTGATCGGAACCGGTGCAGGAGGTGCGGCCAGAAGGGCGGGACAGGTCGTCGAAGCTCTGCTTCCATCGCTCGCGGCCGCCGCTGACCGGAACGACGTCGACGTGGCGCTCGTCGTTCACGACGCTCCGGCCTATGCCGCAGCTCTCCAGGCCCGGGCACGGATCTGGAACTCCAGCGGGTCGCTGCCGAAGGAGCTTACGGAGCACCAGTTGGCGCAGGCGACATCCCTGGCGGAACGGGCCCGGAGTGGAAAGCTGGTGCTGTTCGCGGGAGCCGGCGTGGGCGTGGGCGCGAATCTGCCCACGTGGACGGATCTGTTGACGAATCTGGCCCGGAGGAGCGGCGTCCTCGTCGAGGGAGACGAGGCGCGCGAAACGGAATTCACGGGCCTCGACGTTCTTGATCAGGCGCGTCTGATCGAGATTCGCCTGGAGCAGGACGGCAAGAGTATCGGAGACGGAATACGAGAAATTCTGTTGCCGTTCAGGCAAGCGAGCCTGGCGCACATGCTGCTGTCCGTGCTTCCCGTCTCGGAGGCCGTGACCACGAATTACGATCAGCTGCTCGAGACCAGCGCCGACTCGACCGGGCGTCCGTTCGGGGTCCTTCCCTATCACCCGGCGCTCCACCAGCGCTGGCTGCTCAAGATGCACGGCTGCCTGTCGCACCCGGAAGACATCGTACTCACGCGCTCCGACTTCCTTCGCTACGACGAGCGCCGGGCAGCACTGCGGGGCATCGTCCAGGCAATGCTGATCACGAAGCACATGCTGTTCGTCGGTTTCTCCCTGACCGATGACAACTTCCTGCGGATCATCGAAGATGTCCGGAAGGCGGCGGCCGGAGAAGCCGGGGTGAGCCCGACCCGGTTCGGTACGGCCCTGTCGCTCAGGTCCCAGCCGTTGTTCGAAGAATTGTGGTCGGAGGACCTTGAGTGGGTGTGCTTCGACGAGTGCAGAGCCGACGGTAGCAGCAAAGCCGAAGCGGCCAGGACTCAAGAGATCTTCCTGGACTACCTGGCTTCGATCGCGGCCCCCTCGAGCCGGCACCTGCTGGACGACCGGTACGACGCGATCCTGTCGGACGGAGAGCGTGAGTTGCGGGCGGCGCTGCGATGCCTTGCCGAATCCGCCTCGCCGGAGGCCCGGAGCACGTCCGCATGGAGCGAGATTCGCGGGCTGCTGGACGGATTCGGCGGAACGGAACCGCCCGGCTCCTGACGCCTCCGGGCCCGCTCTCACCGCGGGCCCGGTGTCACGCTCAGCCGACCCCTCACTCGGCTCCGGGAAACGCCGACAGGTGGACGAGGCGATCCCCTTCGGCGAGCTCGGCCCCGATCGCAACACCCGACAGGAGAGAGTACGTCCCCTTCCCCGCGGTGGGAGCCACGCCCCGCGCAGCGGACCCGACCTCGGCGAGGAATCGATCGGCGGCGGCCGAAAGGTCCGGGCCGTCGTTCGCATCCGCTCCCGGGCCGCCGGTGTCTCG
>JAMJQV010000387.1 GCA_023554435.1 Gemmatimonadota bacterium
CCCACACCGCCACCGCGGACAGAACCGCGAGCCCCAACGCGAACAGCGGACCCCCGACGTACGTCACCGCAACGGTAACGGGGATGCCTATCGCCGCAACGGTCAGACGCTGTCCGAGATCAGACGCCATGTTCACTCACCGGGTAACGCGGCCGAAGCGCCTCTCGCGCCGCTGGTACTCGAGCGTTGCCTCGTAGAGGTCGCTCTCTCCGAAATCGGGCCACAGCACGGGTGTGACGTGGATTTCCGAGTAAGCGATCTGCCACAGCAGGAAGTTCGAGACCCTCATCTCGCCTGACGTCCGGATGAGGAGGTCGGGGTCGGGCGACCCCGCAGTGTACAGGGCCGCCGCGAAGCTCGCCTCATCGATATCTCCGGGCGTCAGATCACCGGCGACGCATCGATCCGCAAGGGTCCGGGTCGCAGCGAGAATCTCGTCACGCGAGCCGTAGCTGATCGCGAGATTCAGCACCAGCGTGTCTTGCCGCTCCGTGGTGCCCTCGATGGACTCGACGGACCGCACAGCTGCGGCGGACAGCCGCTTCCTGTCGCCTATCACCCGAACGCGGACGCCTCTCTCGGCCAGCTCGTCCCTGTCACGTTCCACGTACTCGGAGAGGAGCCGCATGAGAGCCGCGATCTCCTCGGGTGGACGGGACCAGTTCTCCTTGGAGAACGCGTACAGAGTCAGGTGACGGACCCCCATCTCGAGAGCCCCCGTGACCGCCCTTCTGACGGCCTTCATGCCCTCCCGATGGCCCATGAAGCGCGGCAGCCCCCGCTCGTGAGCCCAACGGCCGTTGCCGTCCATGATGATCGCGACGTGCCGCGGCACCTCGCCTCCCGCCTCGACCTGCTCGAGGAGTCTGTCCAGGCCGTCCCCCGCCTCAGTCAACCTCGACTCCCGGGGTCGAGGCTGCGGTGGCCGTAGCGGCCGTACGATCTCGTGACCCCAGCCTGCGAAGGCCTTTCACGCCGCCAAGGAAGCTGTAGGCCTCGTAGCCTGCCCTCTGCATCAGTTCGGCCACTCTCGCACTCTTCAGTCCGAACTCGCAGTACAGCACGTAGGTCGAGTCCCTGTTGAGCTTCTCGAAGTCCGACACCAGATCGATGTACTCCCTGTGCAGGGCTCCCTTCCAGTGCCAGTTGCGGAACGACTCCGGAGCACGGGTATCAAGCACGATCGCTCCCTCGGGGAGCACGTCGACAAACACGCTCTCGCCGGCCACGCGCGCCATGTCCAGCGCGCGCAAATCAAAGAGTCTTGCCGACGCCAGGCTAGCCTCGAGAACGGAGCCGTCGAGCCCCTGCTCATCGCGCAGAACGGCCGGGGAGGATGCCGCCGTGGCCGGCCGACCGGTGCTAATCGAACAGTACTCTCGCACTTTCGCGGAGATCTCGTACGTCCCGATGTGGCGAGATCGCGAGATGATCTCCTCTTTGTCCATGCCCACCAGAGGCCTGAGAACCGGCAGCGAGCTGGCGTCGTCGATTGCCCTGAGGTTGGCGAGCGTCTGGGACGAAACCTGGCCAACGGCCTCTCCCGTCACGATCGCGTCGGCTCCGAGTCGCAGCGCCACGTGCTCGGCCGCCCGATACATTTCCCGCTTCAGGGCTATCTGCTGAAACGCTGGCCGGAAAGCCCTGCGCAACTCCGTCACCACGGGATCGAAGTCGAGCGAGAGCATCGTAGGGCGGGTGCCGTAGCTCCATTGATCCGAGAGGATCTCTGCGACCTCGAGAACCATCCTCTGGTAGGCGTCACCTCCGAGATTGCAGAACACATAGTCGAGGGCCACGCCCCGACGCAGCATCATCCACGCGGCAACCGCCGAGTCGAAACCACCAGAGAGCAGGCAGACCGCCCTGCCCTCGACGCCCAGCGGCAAACCGCCCGCTCCTGGGACCTTCGAGGCATAAAAGACGGCACGCTCGTCCCTGACCTCCACGAAGACCTCGACGTCGGGGTGACTCAGGTCGACCCGCGCGTCCTCGCCGAGCGCCGCCCCAAGCTGCCGCATCACGTCCTGCGAGCTGAAGGGGTGAGTGCCCGACCGACGTGCTCGGATCGCGAAAGCCCTGCCTTTCACTCGCTCCCCGAAGGTCCGCAGACCCACGTCGACGATCCGGGAAAGGTCAGCCGCGCACTCGGCCTCCAGCGCTGAGAACGTGCTGATCCCGAACACCCTGGCCAGCGACCCGGTGACGTCCTGGTCGGACCGGAGGTACAACCGACTCCATTCCGAGCGTACCCGACAAGCGGCCCCTGAGCTCTCCACCCCATCGCGGAGGTTCTCGACGAGCCTCTTCTGGAAGCGCGAGCGGGTGCGTCTTCCCTTAGTGGTGATCTCCCCGGTGAGTCGGAGCATCAGATCGCCCGCGGCCGGGAGAGGACCGGTAGCCAGGGAGCCGGACAGGTTCTCCGTCACGGTCTCAAGCGGCAGCACTGCGTGGTTTCCAGTGAACGGCTCAGGAGTCCGAGCGGCGACTCGGGAACCGCGAGGCCACGAGGGCCGCGATGATGCCTATCACGGGAATGGCGAGCACGAGCGTAATCAGAACGAAGCTATCCGGTATCACTTCACGGCTCCGGCGTTCGAAGATTCGACAGACCCGGAATCCGAACGCACGACGCAAGGACACCGGGTGCAACGCGGCATTCTACCGGGAAGCCAAGGACCGGGGCAAGAACACCGACTGGGCCGGCGAAGTGTCCGGTTTCGGTACACTGTCTTCCATAGCCGGACGCCCATCACATCATGCATCACTTCAAGTTTGGACACTTTACTCTCTGTTTTACAAACACGTTATCAATGCCGTTCGTACGTGGCACGGCCGTTGCTCTTAACGGGGCCAGAAAGGCGGTCCGACTCGGGAGCACGAAACTGCGGGAACGGGAAGACGGTGAGGAGAGCCATGTACTACGGTGCGACGAAGAGACGGGAGGGGCTGAGGGCTCTGTTGTCCGTGGCAGCGATCGCTGCGGGACTCGTGCTTTCCAATATCGCGACTTCCTCCACGCTGTACCTGGAGACGGAGACCGTGGACGTCGTGGGGCTGTGGCAGTGGGTGGCGCCTGGCGAGACCGGCCAGGCAAGCACCCCCCTGTTCGAGATTCGCCGTGCGGCCGACGGCGACCTCGAAGCGATCGTCCTGGTTCGATCCGGCGACCGTGTGCGTGAAGCGGATGTCTCGTACGATGCGGGGCACCTGTGCATGGTTACCCAGCACGGAGCCTCCTTCAAGGGAGAGCTCAGCGAGGACGGATCATCGATTAAGGGAGTGCTCCAGTACGAAGGCGCTCGGTCATCTGCCCTCCTGCAGCGGGTCGAGTACCGAAAAATGCGAAGGGCGGCGGGGCGTAGAGCCTACGCTACCTGACCCGCCGCCCCAGCGAAGCCGAACTCCTCTCGAAGGCGCCCTCCAGACGGCGGCGCCTTCACTTTGGCCCCAGTCAGACCGCCCGTCCTGCGTCCCTCTTCCACGGCGCCCACAAGCGAAGGAGAAGGAGCGCCGCGATCAGCACCAGGAACACGACCGGCTCGCGAGTGTCGGCCTTCACCTTCCACAGGAAGTGCACCCCGGCTGCGAGGGCCGCCACGTAGACCAGCCGATGCAGCCGCTGCCAGTTCTTCCGCAGCCGGCGGATCCATCCCGTCGTGGACGTCGCCGCCAGCACGAGGAGGATCAGCCAGGCCGCGAAACCGACCGTAATGAAGGGTCTCTTGGCTATGTCCTCGATGATGAACGACCAGCCG
>JAMJQV010000388.1 GCA_023554435.1 Gemmatimonadota bacterium
CTGAAAGATGTTCGCCACCGAGAGCTCGCCCTCATACTGCTCGGCCCAGAGGTGACCTTCCGACGCCGCGTCGATGAGCTGGGCGTTGATGCGGAACGCCCCTCCCGCGCTCTGCACTCCACCCTCGAGGATGTTGTCGACGCCGAGTTCCTGGCCGATCTCCGGAATGCTCTTCGTGGTCTCCCTGTACTCCTCGACGGACGTACGCGAGATCACCTTCAGCGATCGGATCTTCGAGAGCTGGGTCAGGAGGTCGTCGTGCACGCCGTCGGTGAACGACTGCGCGTCCGGGTCTCCGCTCGTGTTTCGGAACGGAAGTACGGCGATCGAAGTGCGCTCATCAACCTTCGCGTCCTCGGCGCTCGAAGCGTCTGAAGCCGCCACGGGAGCAGCAGCTCCCGGGTCCACTGCGCGTCGGCTCGAGAACGCCATCCACCCACCCGCGATCAGGGCCGCCGTGCCGGCCAGTGCCAGGATCCCGGAGGGCCACCGACGGCCGCGCGGCGCATTGACGATCTGGGTGATCTCACCCGGCTCGGCTTCGGTGGTCCTCTGCACACCCTCCGGACCTGTCTCGAAGGCCCACGCCAGAACGAGCGCGATCGGGAATCCAAGAATGCAGACCAGCGCGATCCCCCGCACCACGGCGTCGGGCAGGTCCATGGCGGGAACGAGGATGTCCGCCACCTGCAGAACGCCGAAGCACACGGCGCCGTACACGGCGGCGACCTTGAACACTTTTCGCCGCTTGAGTTCGGCGAACAGACGCTGATAGCCGGGGGTCTCTGACATGGCGCCCAAGATCGACCTTCCGGGCGTGCTGTGGCAAGCGCGTACCGCCCATTCACGAGAGGCTCTGACGAAATTCCCACTTTCCCACTTTTTTCCGAGGGTGCGGGGAGGAGGGTGCAACGCCGGCTTCGCATTCGACGAAACTCCCCGCAAAGAAGGGGCGTAGGGTCATTCGTCCGACAGCGTCTATGGGAAGAGGAGGAGGGGTCGCATGTCCGGTTTCATCCGAGAGGTCCGGCGCACGGCGAGATCTTTGGCTCGCAGTCCGCTGTTCACCGTCATCTCCGTGGTGACGCTGGCCGTGGCGATCGGCGCCAACTCGGCCATCTTCAGCGTGGTCAACGGCGTGCTGCTCCGCCCCCTGCCCTATCCAGAGTCTGATCAGCTCGTCGTCGTGGGGCACACGGCCCCGATCGCGGGCTTCCCCGAGGTCCCCCAGGCCACGGGCACGTACGTGCTGTACCGTGACGAGGCGACGACGCTCGAAGGCCTCACCATGTTCTGGGATGGGACCGTCAACCTGACGGGGACCGGAGAGCCGGAGCAGCTGTCGGCCGCCGGGATCACCGGCACGTATTTCGATGTGATGCGCACTCCACCGCTCCTGGGACGCGGCTTCACGGAAGAGGAACTGCTGCCGGACGGGGAACTGGTGGCGATGCTCAGCCACGGGCTGTGGCAGCGCCGCTACGGGGGAGCCGAGAACGTGGTCGGGCAGACCATCACGATCGACGGCGAGAGCCGCCGCATCGTTGGCATTACGCAGGCGGGATTCGACCACCCGTATGACGGGGACATCGAGATCTGGCTCCCGATGGTCATCGACCCCGAGGAGCTCACGACCGGTAACTACAGCTACAACGGGATCGGACGGCTGAAAGAAGGTGTGTCGGTTGAAGCCGCTTACCAGGACATCCGCCGGCTGACCCTTCAGCTTCCGGAGCGCTACCCCGGTGACCTGATCACGCACGAGATGATGGAGCAGTCGGGCTGGGATGCCCGGGTCGTCACACTGATCTCCGATGTGACGGACGACGTGAACCGGGCCCTGTGGATTCTGCTCGGAACCGTAGCCGTCGTGCTGCTCATCGCCTGCGCCAACGTGGCCAATCTGTTCCTCGTGCGGGCAGAGGGACGTCACAAGGAGATCGCGATCCGAAGTGCTCTCGGGGCGGAGCGAGGTGCTCTCGCCAGGAGTTTCCTCAGGGAAAGCTCCCTGCTGGCGCTGGCTGGCGGCGTGCTCGGGTTGATTCTCGCGTTCGCCGGCATCAAGGCTCTGGTGGCCCTCGGACCCGACTCCATCCCGCGCCTCGATGCGATCCAGATCGATGCGAGCGTGCTTCTGTTCACCCTGGGCGTGTCGATGGCAGCCGGCATCCTGTTCGGACTGGCGCCGCTGCTGCGGCACACCCGCCCCGACATCGCCGGAGCCCTGAAGGAGGGATTCCGAGGAACCACCTCGGGACGCGGCGGCGTGCGTGCGCGCACGGTCCTCGTGTTCGGGCAGGTGGCGCTGGCGTTCCTGCTCATGGTCGGGTCGGGGCTGCTCGTGAAAAGCTTCTGGCACCTGAAGAACGTCGATCCCGGCTTCGAGTCGGAGAACCTGCTGACTTTGAGACTGTCGCTGCCGGAATCCCCGTACGAAGATGCGGAAATGGTCGTCGGCTTCTACCAGGAGTTGATGGACCGGGTGGCGGAGATTCCCGGAGTCCAGATGGCCAGCACAGCCAGCAAGCTCACCCTGCGGCCTGCAGGCGAGAGCCACAGTGGGGTTCTCATCGAGGACCGGCCGGTTGAGCCCGGGGCCATGCCCCACGTGGCGCTCACGATCCTGACCGGGGGCGGCTACTTCGAGACGATGGGACTCCGGTTGCTCGAGGGTCGTCTCATCGAGCGTTCCGACATCACGACCGGCACCGGAGCGGTCGTCGTAAACCGGGCGTTCGCCGAACACTACTGGCCCGGTGAAAGCGCCATCGGAAAACAGGTGTGGCAGGGCATCGCACAGGACATGGAGGAGGAAGAGGACTTCGCCTGGAGGTCCGTGGTCGCGGCTCCC
>JAMJQV010000389.1 GCA_023554435.1 Gemmatimonadota bacterium
ATGCCCCACGCCAACGAGCCCGAGCGCCTGGCCCGGATCGTGGAGCAGTCCGCCGAGGTGCGCCTCGAGACGCTCGCCGAGTTGCGGGGCGAGCCGGCGCCGTCGGCTGACGTGTCGGAGATGCCCTCGGTCGGTGCCACCGATTTCGACGTTTTCGAGAACAACCTCCTCGAGGTCCTGCAGTTCGTCTTCAACCACACGACCTTCGATCCTGCAAACCCGGACGACATGGCGGTGCTCGACGCCTTCGAGCCCCTGGGCATCGAGCCCGGCGGCACCTACGACGAAGCCGAGCTTCAGGCCGGTCTGGGGCCCCGGATCCGCACCGCGGCCCAGGCGGTGGAGGAGGAGTGGATGACGGCCATCGCCGATCCCGAGGTCTTCGAGCGTCTTCGGCCCGTGGCCTTCCAGCCAAAGGGCGAGACCACGGCGGAGGCGGTCCTGGCCTACTCGGTCTTCGGTCCCATCGGCCTTCCCCAGGAGGAGGCGGTCTATCCCTCGGTCGGCACCGCCGACGGTGCGCCGCTGAACGCCCTTCACGACTACGCAATCCGGATGGACGCCGATCAGCTGCCGCCGGCCCGTGGATTCTGGTCGCTGACGCTCTACGACCTTGAGAACGGGTTCTTCATCCCCAACGACCGCATGAAGTACAGCGTCGGGGCGAACTCGGGAATGCAGCTCGACGCGGACGGCGGCATCGAGATCTGGATCGCCCACGAGCAGCCGGACGGCGTGCCGGAGGAGAACTGGCTGCCCATCCCCCGCGAGGACCTGGACCTCAGCCTGACGATGCGCGTCTACGTGCCCGATCTGGAGGCGTACGAGGGCTGGTCGCCGCCGTTGGCGCAGCAGATCGACCCGTGAGGGACACGATGCCACCGTGGGGACCGGGGCAGGGGCTTTACTTCCTCACCCGGGGTTTCCCGTTGCACCGCGAGTAGAGTTCGCGTCCTGCTCATCCAGCAGCCGCGGAATTCGCTCGGCGATCCCCTCCATCTGAGCAGCCCGCGTGTCGGCCCACAGCGGCAGAGCGAGGCGGGACCTGCCGATCACGCCAAGGCCCAGGGCGCCGAACATGGCCGACATGACGAGCCCCGGGTCCATTCCCTTCTTGAGGTAGATGATGAGCGCCGTGAATACTCCCATCAACAGAAACATCGCGCCCATGGTCGTCAGCTCGGTGACGTTCCCCTTGAACGTGCTCATTCGAACACGGTGACCGCCCTCCCACGGTTCAACGTGGACATGAAGGTTTCCGTTGTACCACGTCCGAAGCGGTCCGATCTCCTCGACCGTACCCCTCGCCCCGAACGTTTCCCGCAGGATGACGACGAGTCGCATCCACTCGTCGTCGCTAAGCGGCCGATCGAAGGGGACCATGCGCGTCACGGACCGCGGTGCGCCGAGGAAGCGGGCCGGTGGTGAGGCTTCGGGCAGATCGAGCGAGCGCGCCGCACGCTCGATACGCGCAGCCGCGATGCCCACCTCGCCGCCGACCTCCTGGATCTGGGCGAGGGTCAGACCCGTGCCGGCCGCAGGCGGCGACGCGACTTCTTCAGCCTCGGTCGCACGCCGCAGGATTTCGGCGATCTCTTGCTCGCCGTAACGTCGGGAATCTGACATGTGACGAACATACAACCGTGAGTCATGCGGCACATACAGATCGTCCGGGCGCTGCCCCAATACCACCGAGTCTTGCTACCGAGTCCCTATGCGCGGCTCTTAGCGGAATTCTCCCCATTCCTGACTTGCGGGATATGAGCCTTCCGAACAACGTCTCGGGGTCCGTCATTGAGCCGTTGATACTCTAGGCTCGTTCTTTGCCGACCTGTTTACGGAGTCGCCTGGCATGCTGGAACCTCAGGGAACCGGTCGGCGCACGCGCGTCGGGAGCGTGGCCGTCGGGTACTTGGGCGCATCGTGGCTGATCCTGCAGGTAGTGGACGTCGTGGGAGATATTCTGCCGCTGCCCTCCTGGGTCGGCCCCGGTGTCCTCGTCCTCCTCGGCATTGGCCTGGTGTTGGTGACCGCGACCGCCTGGGTCCAGGCGGACCCTGACACAACGCGAGGCGAACAGACCGGTGAACTCCCGGGTGACTGGGAGGTCGCGCCGAAAGAGGCACTCACTGCCCTTCTCCACGGGCGGTTCCCTCATCTTACCTGGGGACGCACGCTACTTGGCGGCCTTGCCGCTCTGTCGCTGCTGTTCGGCTCGGCGGGCCTCTACGTTCTGATCAGCGACCGGTCCATGGACGACACCGTCGAGGCATCCGGGCCTGCAACAGGTGTGCGGATCGCGTCGATGCCGTTCGCGACCACGGGTCCGGACCTCGAGGTCTACCGTGAGGGCATGGTCGAGTTGCTGGCCACGAACCTCGATGGCCTCGGTGACGTCCGCGCCATTGCAAGTCGCACGGTACTGGCCCGCTGGGATGAAATGGCCGGGTCTGATTCAAGGCCGGACCTGGATGCTGTCCTCGAGACCGCCCGTTCCACCGGTGCGACGCACGCGTTGGTCGGCAGCCTGGTTGCCGCGGCTGGCGAGATCCGAATCAACGCGGAGCTTTACGATCTGCAATCGGGGGCCGAGCTCAGCGTCCCGGGCGTCCAAGGATCGGACGACGAGATATTGGACCTCGTGGATCGTCTCGCCGTCTCCGTCGCTCGGAGCCTGATGGGTGCCGAGCGCATCGAGGCTGCGGGCTCCAGGCTGGCCAGTCTCACAACCCCATCCGTGCCGGCGCTGCGTCTCTACCTCGAGGGCGAGGCCCTTTACCGGCGCGCCGAATTCCTGGCTGCCCTGCCGCTTCTGGAGGGCGCCATCGAAGCCGACCCCACCTTCGGTCTTGCCGTAATGCGGCGGGCCCAAGCGCTGGGGTGGTTGCCGGGGCTTGTCCCTCCTGACACGCTCGAGGCTGCCCGCCTCGCGATCGGACCCCTGCTCGATGGGATGTCGCAGCGCGACGCCACACTCGCCGAGGCAGGCATCATCGACTACGCGGAGCGGGATGCGGATGGGCCCCGCCGGCTCCGCGAGTTCGTCGCCCGTTACCCGGACGACGCCGAGGGATGGTATCAGCTCTCGGACTTCCTCTTCCATCTGAACAACATTCGCGGAGGCACGCGCGATGAAGTGCTCCACGGGTTCGACCGGGCGGTCGACCTGGGACCCCAATTCGCACCGTACTACATCCACGTGATTCAGGGAGCCCTGTTCCGGGGGGACACCGCGCGCACACGGCAACTCCTCGAAGAGTACCGCGGCGTCGCCGGAGAGGATGACCGGTGGGCCGCTGCAAGCCTGCTCCGAATACTTCTGCTCGACCCCGAGGCCGAGATTCCCGCCGAATTGGCAGAGCGCGTACCCGACCCCTTCACGGCAGAAACAGGTCGGATTCTCGCTATGTCGGCTCAACCAGGAGCCCTGGCGGACATCGCGATCCGCTACCTGGAGCCTGGCGACTTCCGCCGTGTGACCGCGATGCTGCGAGCTGGGCGATGGGAGGCGGTTCGCACTGCCGCGGAGGAGCTTCCCCCGGCGATTCAGCCTCAGCTCCAGGCCGCCGCGTTGGCGTGGGTAGGAGCGTTCGGCCTCGACCGCAGCAGCGCTTCACTGATTTGGGACGGCCCCCTGAGCGTCCCCGTTCCGGACTACTGGATCGAGGATCCCCTCAGGGGGATGGATCGCCTTCTCGCCGCCCGTGATGACGGCAGCGGGGCCGATCCCGTTCTCCTGGCTCACCTCGCCGATCGGGCCGGTGACACTGAGCGGGCCGAGCGCTTCTTGACCGAGGAATCCTGGCGCGAGTTCGGCCCCGCCATGCTTTATCGCCTGGGGAATCTCTACCGTGCGACAGATCGACCTGCCGAGGCCGGAGAAGCCTACACCCGGTTCCTCGAGATGTGGAGTGGAGCCGACCCCGAGCTGCCCCCCGTCGTGATCGCCCGAGATTTTCTCGAAGGAAAGGCCGACGAGTGAGCGTCTTCGAATATCTGGGCGTACTCGATCGCGCGGCGAACCTGAGATCGGCCCGAAAGCTGGCAGCTCTGAACCCCGAGACGATCTGCTTCGGCCACGGAGCGCCGCTCACGGACGCAACCGAATTCAAGCGATTCGTCGATGGTCTACCGCGGCCTTGAGCCAGTGGCGAGCTTGAGGGACTCGGATCGTCGCATCTCCTCGCACCGGCGGGGCCGCGAATAGAAACCGAATGAACCGTGGAGAGAGCTATGGGCGAAGCGACCAGGTCTGTGTCTTGGGGCGCTGTCATGCTCATCGTTGCTCTGGGATTGTTCTTCGTTGCCGCGGGGGTCATAGCACCCGGATCTGAAGTTCCGGTAGCCTCTCCGATGGTCGTAGCCATGGCAGGCATGGTGCTGGCGGCCGGAGGAATTGCACTCATGCTCTCTTCCGCCAGCCGCCTCCGCCTGGCACTGGTAGCCGTGATGCTCGCCGGCTTCGCGGCGATTGGTGGCTGGATCGCCTTCAATGGCTCGGCAGAGACTATTTCGGGAGGAGTGGCCTTTCTGACGCGGGAAGAGAACGCTCTGCTGGGTAGGCTCACCTTCGGGATAGGAGCCGTGCTCAGCGTTCTCGTCCTGATCCTCGTCCTTCGTCAGCTACGCGGACGACCTGATGCCTAGCATGCGCCAGGAAGGGAGGTCCCTGAGAGAGTGGGGCTGGGACGATCGGTGGGCGCAGCAGGCCTTAGAACTGGGTGCCGACTCCTCGAAGGTCGCCCGGGTCATAGGCCAGGACCGCGCGAGTTGGACCGTGCGGACACCTTCGGGGCCGGAGTCCGCGCGAATCCCGTCGGCTTCGTACCCCGACCCCCTTCCGGTCGTCGGCGACTGGGTCCTCGCCGAGCCCGGGCCCATGCCGACCGATCCGTGGTCGATTCTGGCCGTGCTACCCCGCCGATCCTGGATCTCGAGGGGCGCGGCAGGCACGGGAAAGTCGGAGCAGATACTGGCGGCCAACGTGGACAAGGTGTGGATCGTCCACGGCCTGGACCTGGAGTTCAACGCCCGGCGCCTCGAGCGCTATCTGGCTGTGGCGTGGGACAGCGGCACGTCGCCCGAGATCATTCTGACCAAGTCGGACCTGGCCGACGACCTGGATGCCTGGGTATCTCAGGCCGAGGCCGTCTCCGTCGGGGTGCCGGTCAGGATCGTGAGCGCCAGGAACGGCGCGAGCGTAGAGGCCCTACGGGACACGCTGACCGCGGGCTCCACGGTGTCTCTTCTCGGACCCTCGGGAGTCGGCAAGTCGACGTTGGTGAATCTGCTCTCAGAGATGACCGTCGCCGGGACCGGTGAAGTGCGTTCCGGCGATCGTAAGGGACGCCACGTCACCACCCGGCGGCATCTGTACAGGATTCCCGGTGGAGCGCTCCTCCTCGACACGCCAGGAATCAGGGAGCTGCGCGTCTGGCTTCTGGACGATGGACTGAGCCGCGCCTTTCCCGACATCGAAGAGCTTGCGCAGGGTTGTCGGTTCCGCGATTGCCGGCACGAGGGAGAGCCGGGTTGTGCGGTCCAGGAGGCACTGGAGGCCGGGACCTTGGACCCGGAGCGCCTGGGAGGCTATCAGAAGCTCCGGGCCGAAGCGGCGTACGAAACGCGAAAGACGGACCCCCGGGCTCGCGCAGCGGCGGTGTCCGAGTGGAAGACGGCGATGAAGACGCTGAAGCAGCATCCGAAGTACAAGAACCGGTAGTCGTCGCCCGCAGTTCATTGGAAACCTGGGATCGCTACTGGTGACCGACCTGGCGCAGCTAACCGAGGATGAAGTCGGGTCGGAGCTTTTGCTACTCGAAGACTGGGGTCGGCATGAAGCTAAATGGCTAGAATCAAGGAATGGCCCGACGGATACCTGCTCAGCATGGATTCTCGACGCGAGGATCCACTGTTCTACTACATGAAAGAGGACGACTGGGAGCACGCCATTGGCCTCGAGGTCCTTCCGCTCTACGAAGAGCGTACGGCTCTCAGGGTCTCGATCTCCGTCTGGGAAGGCCACCGCGACCGTGAAGCGGCGCTCACTGCTCGCGATCGCGAGCAAATGTACGTGCGCTCACTCTCCGCCCTCGCCGCCTACCACGACCGCTGGGGTGAAATCCGGTTGGTCGCGGAGGACATCGCGGCGGTACTGGAGAGCGGGGCCATGGCGAACGAGCTGAAGCGCCTGGGGTTCTCAATGACACCATCGTCCATCCCGGATTCCGTCACGTGGACTCGCGACTGACGGGAGTTCGCCTATAGGAGACGCACATGCGCATGATCCTGACCGCGGCCGTCTGCTTCCTGGCGGCCATTATCTTCTCGACTCCCGCTGCTGCCCAGACGGGCATGGAGCCCTTCGAGCTCCTCGTCGGCTCGTGGGACGGGGAGCTCGAATACCTGAACTACGGGGACAACCTCACCCTCGTGACGCTTCCCACGCGCCTCGTGGTCAAGCCGGCCGGCAACGGGCAGCGGCTCGACCTGGAGTTCATCTACCAGGAGCCCGACGGTAGCGAGGTGTCCGGCACAGACCAGCTCTACGAGACCGGCGACGGCCTCTACTTCGGCGACCGCTGGACTGTGGAGGAGCAAGAAGTCGAGGAGCCGGGCCGCCGCCTCCGTCTCGTGCTGTCTCGCGAAGGGGAGGACGACGACCGTGCGGCGTTCATTCGGACCGTGGTGCTGCTGGAAGGCGACGAGTTGACGATTACCAAGTACGTGGAATACTCGGACACAGGAGAGGAACTTC
>JAMJQV010000390.1 GCA_023554435.1 Gemmatimonadota bacterium
CGCACTGGCTCTGGCCCGGGACGGTCTGAACGCCATGAGCGGCATCGGACTGGTGATCCTGATCGGAATCGTCGTCAACGACGCGATCATCAAGGTGGACTTCATCAATCAGAAACGCGCCGAAGGGGCGAGCAAGAGGCTCGCGATTCTCGAGGCGGGACGGCTGAGACTCAGACCGATCGTCATGACGACGATCACCACGGTCTTCGGGCTGCTGCCGATGGCCCTGGGGTGGGGCGCCGGCGCTGACCTCCGGGCTCCGCTGGCCGTCGCCGTGATCGGCGGTCTGATCTCGGCTACGTTCCTCACGCTGATCGTGGTTCCGGTGGTGTACTCCGTGCTGGTCTCGCCGGCCGAGTCGGTTCGGGCCGCAGCCTCGCCCGGGTCCGGTGGGCGGGAAACAGTGATTCCCCTTTCAGACGCGGGCCTCGGGCCGGCGTTGACGGACCGTTGATGGCGAATCGAGAGGTTGTGGGCGCCCGCCACTTCGCGGGCGGTGAGGAGGGAGGCGGAAGGTGATCGATCTGTCCATCAAGCGGCCTGTCGCGACCGCGGCCATCTATGTCGCGCTGGTGGCGCTGGGTGCGTACAGCTTCCGTCTGATTCCGGTGGAGCTGCTGCCCGACGTCGATTACCCGAGACTCACCGTCAACGCTTCGTGGGGCGGAGCCTCTCCGGAGGCCATGGAGGCGTTCGTCACGTCCCCGCTGGAGGCCGCCTCCCAGCAGGTGCGAGGCGTTCGGAAGATTACCTCCACGTCGCGCGCCGACCCCAGAGGCACGGGTTCGAGCGCGGAGATCGAGATCGAGTTCGATCGCGATGTGCGGATGGACTTCGCCCAGTTGGACCTGAGCGAGCGTTTCGCGGCCCTGCGAGACGAGCTTCCGCCCGCCGTGTATCCGCAGATCCAGCCCTACGTTCCGCGAGAGTTCTCGGACGAGGAGCAGCGCTTCCTGAGCTACCAGCTGCACGGGCCGTACACGTTCAGCCGCCTGGCGGAGGTCGCGGAAGAGGAGATTGAACCGGTGCTGTCCGCGGTCGACGGCGTAGCCGGCGTGATGATCTGGGGGGACCAGGATCGCGAGGTTTCCGTAGAGCTGGACCGACAGAAGCTCGAGGCCCTCGACCTGAGGCCGGAGCAGGTCGAACAGCGCATACGGGATCTTTCGACACTTCGAGCCCCGGGGTCCCTGGTCCTCGAGGGACGCCAGGTCACACTGGCGGTCCGCACGAGAGTAAGCCGGGTGTCGGAGCTCGAGGACCTGGTGATCCTGCAGCGGCCGGAAGGGGCCGTCCGGCTGCGCGACATCGGCACGGTGCGCGAGCAGACGGCGGACGCCACCTCCTACTTCAGGATCGACGGCCAGCCGACGATTTCGATCTTCGTGACCCGGGAATCGGGCACGAATGCCGTTCGAGTAGCTGACGCTGTGAAGGCCTCGATCGGTCCTCTCGAGACGCGCATGCCGCCGGGGGCCACCCTCGAGCTGGACGACGATCAGAGCAAGGAGATCAGGCAGCAGCTCACCGACCTCAGGCTGCGGGCCGTGGCCGCTGCGATCGTGATCTTCGTCGTCCTGACCCTGTTCTTGCGTTCGATGGCCGCTGTGCTGGTCGTATTCGCCACCATCGGCTTCAGCGTCCTCATCGCCGTCAACATGCTGTATATCGGCGGTTTTTCGCTGAACGTCCTCACGCTGGCGGGGCTCGCGTGGGGTTTCGGCCTGATCGTCGACAACGGGATCGTGGTGCTGGAGAACGTGGAGCGGCACTCCCATCTCGGGAAGTCCCCACGCAAGGCGGCATCCGATGGAGCCCGGCAGGTCATGCTCCCGGTGATCGCGGCGACGGCCACGACGGCCATCGTACTCGTGCCGTTCCTGTTTCTGCAGGGCGAGCTGCGGATCTACTACCTTCCGCTGGCCTTTGCCGTTGCTTTCTCGATCGTCGCCAGCCTGTTCGTGGCGTTCACTTTCGTACCGACCATGGCGGGCCGGATTCAGCACTGGAGGGCTCGTGTCTATGGGGTCCCCTCCGGAGGGAACTCATCGGCGGGTGGAGGTGAGCCGGGCTCCCCGGCGAGCGGGTTGGCCTCATCGGACAGGTCGACAGGCAACGGTACGCGAGGCCCCGCCTATATTCGAGTCTACCGCAGCGTGCTGGGTTTCGCTCTCGATCACCCCATCCTGGTCACCGCCGTGTGCCTCGCGGCTCTGGGCGGGAGCTGGTACCTGTTCGACAAGCATGTAACGCGGGGTATCCGGTGGTCGGCATTCTGGGGCCAGGACACCTACATCAGCGTGAACATCACTTTCCCGCGCGGCGCGGGCCTCGAGCGCACGGATGAAATGGCCCGCGCGTTCGAGGAGAAGATCTCGTCTATCCCCGAGGTCAAACGATACGAAGCCTGGGTCCAGCCGCAGTACGCCTTCCTGCGCATCACGTTTCCGAAAGACCTGGAGACGACGCAGGTGCCCGTCGCCATCAAGGAGCAGATGGTGGCCTACAGCTACCAGTTCTCGGGCGCCGACGTGCGGGTATACGGCTACGGCCCGTCGTTCTACGGGGGAGGAAGCAGTCCGCCCAACTACTCGCTCAAGATCCTCGGCTACAACTACCTCCAGGTACAGGAACTGGCCGACGACCTGGCCGGAAGGCTGGAGCGATTCAGCCGGATCCAGGATGTGGATCCAAACGCCAGCGGTCGCTGGTACGAGCGGGACAAGGAATTCGAGTACTACCTGGCCGTCGACCGCGAGGCTCTCGGTGCACACGACGTGACGGTGGAGGAACTCTTACGATTCGTGTCAGCAAACCTGCCCAGCGATCGGCCGCGTACCCAGGTTCTCAGGGTCGGCGCCGAAGAGCTCCCCTTCGCGGTCAAGCTCGACGGATACCGGGAGTTCGACCTGATCGACATGCGACAGCTGAGAATCCCGTCGCAATCGGGCAGGGAAGTGCGTCTGGCGGACGTGGCCCAGGTGGAGCGCCGCAATGTTCTGTCGCGAATCCTGCGCGAGGACCAGCAATACCAGCGAACGGTAGCCTGGGAGTTCCGTGGGCCCCGGAAGCTCGGGGACTTGATACGCGACGCGGTCGTCGAGGCGACGACCCTGCCCCCCGGCTACAAGATCGAGGAAGACGACCGCTGGGGCTGGGATGAAGAGGAAAAGACCCAGGTCTACATCGCGGTCATCTTCGCCGTTCTCTTGATATACATGGTGACGGCGGCGTTGTTCGAGTCCCTTGCCGCGCCGTTTGTCGTGCTGCTGACTCTGCCACTGGCTCTCATCGGGGTCTTTCTGATCTTCTTCTACGCGGATGCGACGTTCACCCGCACGGCCTACATCGGCACGATCATGATGGCAGGTATCGTGGTGAACAACGCGATCCTCATCGTCTACCACATCGGTGAGCTTCGGCACCGCATGCCGACACGTGACGCCATCCTGCAGGGTACCCTGGAACGCGTGCGCCCCATCCTGATGACCACTTTCACCACGGTCTTCGGGTTGCTTCCACTGGTGCTCTTCGCCCAGTCGCAGGATGAAAACATCTGGAACTCACTGGCACTGGCTACAATAGGCGGCTTGATCTCAAGTACATTGTTCGTACTTGTGGCCATCCCGGTGGCCTATCGGTACCTGGTGGCAAGGAGGGCCTGAAACAGAGCGGGGGCGCTATGCAGTCTACCTTTCGAAATGGACGATCCCGTCCCGTTTGCCGACATCCGTTCCTCTCGGTGGTCCTCACGGTGGCGTGCGGTGCGCTCTCGGTCGGTTGCTCCTCCAGCGGTCAGGAAAGCGGCCCAACGGCGGACTCCAACCGGGTGACCGTCACGGATTCGAGCGGCCTGGCAATCGTCTCCAACCGCGGTCCCGGGTGGTCGCACGACGAACGCTGGCGGCTGGAGCCGGATATGCAGGTGGGGGAGATCGACGGACCCCTGGCCTTTGGTCGCATCAACTGGGTCGCGCCCGGGCCGGGCGGAGGTATGGTGGTTCTCGATGCCCAGACCCACCTCGTGCACGTATTCGATTCGACTGGAAGGCAGGTTCGAAGGTTCGGCGGCGAGGGCGAGGGGCCGGGCGAATTCCGCCGTCCGGCTTCGGTCACGGCTCTCGATGAAGGTGGCTACGCGGTAGTGGAGGGCTTTCCTCCGGTTCTCCATTGGCTGACCGCGGAGGGAGACTATCTCCGCTCCTCCCGGCTCCCGATCGCGAGGGACGAAGCGGGAACCCGCACTGCCGGCTCCTTCGGTATCTGGCAGGTCACCGCCTCCGGGAGGGTCTTCGTACAGGTTCAACTCATCGATCCGGGTGCCGAGGATGGCGAGATGCCGGTCGTCCTGCTGGAAGCCGACGCTGAAGGCGTCCTTCCACCGGACACCATCGCCGCCTGGAGTTGGAGCGCCAACTTTGGGGACCAGACCATCCGGGTGTTTGACGCCGTGCATACGTGGATGCCTCGGTCCGATGGCACGGTCGTCATTTCAGAGGGAACTCCATACGAGGTCCAATGGCACGATCCCACGTCCGGCCTCGTCAGGGTCACGCGCCGGGACGTCAACCCGGTTGCGGTCACCTCCCGCCATCGTGACATGGAGATCGCCCGGATGCGCGAGGGAATGTCGGAGGGCGGAGCGTCCGACGATGTGATCGATGACCTGGTGGACAGAGTGGAGTTCGAGGCTTCGGTACCTGACGTGCTTCGCGTGTGGGTGTCCCAGCCGGACGGTCGGCTATGGTTGGGTGTTCACGATGCCGGTCTGTTCGAGAACGCCTCCGAGCCCCCGGACGGAGGCTGGGCGAATGCCCTCGATGTGTTCGAACCCGACGGTCGCTACCTCGGCCGGCTGCCGATTCCCGAAGGGTTCAGGCTTCGGGTGGTCACCGAGGACGCGTTGTATGGGATATGGGAAGACGAGCTCGAAGTACCGTTTGCCCGCCGCTACAGGGTGCTCCGGGAAACAGGGGACTGAACTCGCGCCCTGGATGTGTCTGGCAGACGCAGAAAGGGGCGACCCGCCGATCGGCAGCCGCCCCTCGCTGTCTGTCAGACGACCTCCCTGGGGAAGGGTCGGATCAGTTGCCCTGCTCTGGCCTGCCCTCTGCTGCTTCCGGCTGGTTCGTGGCGCCAGCGCGGCGGGTCAGCTCAAGCCAGCCCTCCCTGTGGCCCTCGTCCCAGCAGAGACCACTGTAGCGTGAGCCATCGGACTCGCGCTTCGCCAGCGTGCAGCTGACCCAATAGTCCGGCCGTAGCTCCATGCCGAACGAGAAGTGGTCCACCGGCGGCTCGCCGAAAGTGACGACGTTCTTCCACTCGTACTGGTTGCCGCCCATGACGAGCTGGCCCTGCGGATTGTTGGTCTGGACCTGCAGGACGACGGTTACTTCCTGCGCTTCCTTGGTCACATGCCTCACTCCAGCCGGGAGCTGGCCGACTGACGTCCACATGCCCCGATAGGTGGCAACCGTCATGTCCTGCGCCTGAGCCTCCGGCGTCCAGACGAACATCAATGTCAGAGCAGCCGCAACAACGAACATCTTCATCTGAGGTCCTCCGTGTGAGGTCGTCTCGGGTGTCAATCGGAACACCGGAAAATATGCGTGCTGCGACGTTAGCTGGCAACGCCTCGGTCTGCAAGGCGTCAGGACAGGCGCGGGCTCGCTGTCCGTCGAGATTGCAGGCCGGCGCCCGGTTGCGGTAGCTGAGCCGGATCGTAGTTTCACCTTCCTCTTCCACGCCGGAGTGGCGGAACTGGCAGACGCGCCGGACTCAAAATCCGGTGGGAGCAATCCCTTGAGGGTTCGAGTCCCTCCTCCGGCATAAAGACTTGAGGGTACTTCGCAGGCTTCGCCTGCTCAGGGTCGCCTGCGGCGACGGCGAGTCCCTCCTCCGGCATAAAGACTTGAGGGTACTTCGCAGGCTTCGCCTGCTCAGGGTCGCCTGCGGCGACGGCGAGTCCCTCCTCC
>JAMJQV010000391.1 GCA_023554435.1 Gemmatimonadota bacterium
CGCTCGAGGCGGCCGGCGTGGCGGAGAACACCTTCGTATTCGTGACGAGCGACAACGGTCCCTGGGCCGAGATGCCGGACCGCATGTTCAGCGAGGGCCACATCCAGCCCTGGGATGCGGGCACCTCCGGACCCCTGCGAGGATCGAAGGCATCGACGTGGGAGGGCGGCCTTCGGGTACCCGCGATCGCCTGGTGGCCGGGCCGGCTGCCCGCGGGACGCTCGTCCCCCGAGCTCGGCACCGTCATGGACCTGTTCCCCACGATCGCCGGCCTGGCGGGGAGCGTCGCGGCTCCGAACCGACCGTTCGACGGCCGTGACATCATGCCGTGGCTCGAAGGCGCGGAAGCCTCACCCAACGAGCGGTTCTTCTACGTGTACCCGGGCGTGGTGCGGGGGGTACGCGACCGGCGCTGGAAGCTGCTCGTGCGCCGGCCGGCACCCGAGGCCGAGCTTCGCGCCGAACTCTACGATCTCGAGTCCGACCCGTACGAACGCTTCGATGTGGCAGATGACCACCCGGATATCGTGGAGAGGCTGCGAGCGGAGATGGCGAGGTTCGCCGAAGATAGCGGGGCGCGCCTCGAATCCGATGCTGACGACTGACCGAACCTGACCGAAACCGGAGAGGGGTCCGGCCTAGACTTCCATCTCCGCGCTGATGAAGTCCGGGATCTCGACGTCGGCAACGCTTCCGTAGCGCGAGCGGATCGCCTGGATACCGTCCGACTCTCCGACGATGCTCAGGCGGTCGCCAACTTTGAAGACCAGGCTGCCGCTCGGGATCAGGATCTCGCCTTCCCGGCGTACCAGCGCCACCAGCGTGCCGGCCGGCCACTCGACGGTCTTGAGCGGCGCCCCCACCAGGGCCGCAGCCGGTCCCCGCTCGCTCAGGTAGAGCGACGTGAATCTCTCGTCGCGCAGCACGGCTTCCCGGAGGTCACCCGGGTCATCCGCCGACAGCCACGCATCCATGAAATCGTCGTCGTCGGCCCGCCCGGCGATCCCGGCCAGGAGTCTAAGGTGCTGTCCCGAGTTCTCCTCCGGGCTGACGAGGAAGAAGAAGGCGTGAATCAGGGCGCCGTGCTTCGCATCCGTAAACTGGTCGCCGATCTCGACGTTGAGGCCGGCCAGCGATCGGACCAGGACCATTTCGGGCGCCACGATGTCGGGCACTCTCAAGTGAGGCAGGGCGGTCCCGTGCGACACGGGCGTCGCTCCCGTCTGGGTCCCGTGCAGGAATCCCTCGACGAGGTGCTCGGCGCTCACCGGGAGGCGCTGTGCGAGCCTCGAAGAGGCACGCCGCGTGGCGTCCATGAATGACTCCCCGTCCCTCAGATCGATGGCGAACGCCCGCGCCACGACCTCGTCGAACGCGTCCTCCGCGCGCACGCCCTTTTCCTTGAGGATGCCCCGGAGCTCCGGGTCGAGACCCGCGAAACGGCCCTGCCCGAGACGTTCGAACCAGTGAAGCAGGGCGCCGCTCCGCACGACACGGTCGTGGGCGTAAAAGAAGTACCAGGCCAGGCAGGCTCCCACGAGGCCGATCGCGAACAGCTCGGGCATGATGCCCATGACGCCGATCAGAATGAACGGGGCCAGGAGACCCACGAGCTGGACCCACGGATAGCCGGGCGACCGGAAGCCCGGGTCGTAGGCCTCGATGCGGCTCTCCCGCATCACGATCACGGCCAGGTTCACGAGGGCGAAGATCAGGAGAAGAAACGTACTCGCAAGCTTGGCCACCTGTTCGACGTCGAGCGTCAGGACTACGAGTGCGATGAGGGCGCCGGTGGCGAGCAGGGCAAGCGTGGGCGAGCCCGTGCGCCCCAGGCGCCCGAAGGCGTCCGGGATCAGACGATCGCGCCCCATGGCGAGCGGGTATCGGGAGGCCGAGAGGATACCGGCGTTGCCGGCTGCCGCCAGGCCCGCGACGGCAGGGACGAGCACCATTCCGAGCGCCACGGAATCCGGCAGCCAGCTGAACAGGCGCGTACCCGCGGTGGCGACGGGCGTCGTATCCTGGTGAAACACGTCCGTCGGAATGACCTCGAGCATCAGCCACACGCCGATGACGTACACGGCCGACGCGGTTACGAGGGCCAGAAACATGCCGAGCGGCAGGTTCCGATCGGGGTTCTGCACCTCCTCGGAGATGCTGACCACCTTGATCGGACCGGCAAACGAGATGAACACCAGGCCGATCGTGAAGACCAGGCCTTGGCCCTCATGCGTGAGGAACGGCTCGGGGCTGCCGTGGAACGCGTCAGCGCCCGGGCCGCCGAGCAGTGCGAGGCCCCCCTGCAGGAACAGCAGGGCGAGCACGGCGAGGACCACGGAGACCAGCACGCGCAGCAGGCCGCTGGATTCCTTGGCTCCGAGCACGTTGAGGATCACGAACAGGCCGGTCAGGGTGGCTGCCACCCACTCCGGCGGGAAGTTCAGGACGAGCGCCAGGTAGTAGCCCATCCCGATGAGCGCGAAGGCGCTCTTGAGGACGAGGACCAGCCATGTGCCCAACCCGCCGATGGTGCCGACGATCGGCCCGAGGCTTCGGTCCAGGAAGTAGTAGACGCCTCCTGCGCGCGGCATGGCGGTGGCCAGTTCCGCCTTGCTCAGCAACGCGGGGACGGCCAGCACGCTCGCGAGGAAGTAGGCAAGCACGACCGAAGACCCGGTCTTGGAGGCGGCGATCCCCGGGAGCAGGAAGAAGCCCGCACTCAGCATGGAGCCCGTCCCGATGGCGTACACATCGAGGAGCGTGAGCTCCTTGCTCAGACGGCGTCCTTCGCTGGCTGCCATGGGGCTCCTGTTGGTATGGAATCGGTGGCCCGCGCCGGGGCCCTCACAACGAATCTAGGCAACAAGCCGACCGTGCGCTCGATCCACGCGGCTGAAGGTCAGAAAGTACCGCAGGCGAAACACATGGCAGTTTTTGCATGGAGCAAGCGTACGTGCTAACATTCCACACCCCCCAAGAACTGCGGCCCCACCGCATGACGGAGGCGTGACGCCTTCGTCGTAGTTACGAAGCAATCGGAAGTCGTACCCCGACTCCGTGTGATATGCACAGTTGTACGCGTTTCCTCCGGCACCAGCAGGAGGTCGGGCCATGCTTCGGGCGTTCCTCGTGCGGCCCAGATGTCCGGTCGCGCCCGTATCAGGTTGGTCGTGCAGGGTCGCGGTGGCCCTCGTCGCGATCTCACTATCACTCCCATCCGAATCCGCAGGGCAGGCGACCACCGGAAAGGTCCAGGGACGGATCACCGACGCCGGCACCGGCGCCCCGATCGCCCGGGCGATGGTGCGGGTTGACGGCACCACGCTGGCCAACATCAGCAACGACCAGGGATTCTACTTCATCAACGAGGTCCCACCCGGCCTGCAGAACATCAGGGCGGAAGTGCTCGGGTACCAGGGCGAGGTGATTGAAGATCAGCGCATTCTCGCAGGACAGACGTTCACCGTGAACTTCGAGCTTCTCCAGACGGCGGTCGAGCTGGAAGCCCTCGTCGTGCAGGGTGAACGAAACCCACTTGTCCCGCGCGACCAGGTTGCCACCAAGTCGATCATCCAGGGCGAAACGATCGACCTGATGCCGGTCGACAACGTATCTGAGATGGTGGTCCTGCAGCCCGGTGCCTATACGGTCAACTGTGACGACGTCAACGAACTGGATGGCGAAGTCGATGGCCGCTGCCTGTCCATCCGCGGCGGGCGACCGAACGAAGAGGCGCTGTACATCGACGGGGTCCTGGTGCGGTCATTCGGCACCGGTGTCGCTCAGAACCTGACGCTTCCGACGAACGCGCTTGAGCAGGTGGATGTGATTGTGGGTGGGTTCGCGGCGGAGTTCGGCGAGGCGCAGTCCGGCGTGGTGAGCTACGTCACACGGACCGGGGGCGCCCGGTTCACCGGATCACTCCAGGCGGCGACTGATCAGCTCGGACCGGCGGCCTGGAACACGAACTTCAATCGGCTCGAGGCCAACTTCGGGGGACCCATCTACGGTCCGCTCACGTTCTTCGTGGCCGGCTCCGCCACCGGGCGCTCCTATTTTGACAACGAAGGCGGCCCCGGCTATTGGGTGCAGGATGACACCGAAGTGTGCCCGGATTTACCTCAGTACGCGGGCCTGTGCACGCCCGGCGAGCGTGCGTTGTTCACGCTCCCCCGGTCATCGACAACCGCAGGGGCCACCGATTCGGTGACCCTCGCGGCCCCGGCGTTCACGCTGTGGGACCGGCGGACGCAGCCCTACGGCTGGAACGACAACTACCTGTTCACGGGAAACCTGAACTGGCAGTTGCCACGCGGCTCCCGCGTCACCTTCGGGTATACGCGGAACCGGTACCAGTGGTACGCGCGCACCGGCAACCTCGATTCGTTCTACCGCGCGGACAACATGGACGGGAAAGTCAACACACGGGACGCGTTCATGCTGGGCACGTTTCTGACCCTGGTACAGTCACCTACCCAGCAGATCGCGCTCGATGTCCGCCTGAGTTACCAGGCGGACCAGATGGAGGAGGGGATCATCGACCCGGACTGGTACCTGGACCACCAGTCCCCGTCGTTCGGTTTCAACTGGAGCGATGTTCGATTTCACGTGGATCCTACCATCGTCCGGCAGGGGCTGAACCTGTTCAATCCCGGCGAGACGGAACTGTGGGCCGGGCGCAGCGGGACCGTGTTCGAGGACAGCACCGCTATTTACCCCGGTCGGATCGACGATCTGCGAGACAAGCAAACAGTGACCGGAATCGGACAGAACCTGCGCGCAAACCCGTACGGCTTCTACAACTGGTTCCCGATCAGCGGGCCGGCGAACGCCGGCTATCAGATCAGGACCGAGGATCGGTTGCAGGCGAGGGTGGCGCTCGACTGGCAGATCGGCCGGTTCAACCGCCTGAAGCTGGGTGGGGAGTACATGGACCTCGACCTGCGGCGGTCCGACATGTGGCTGTACCGCGGCATTCCCAACATCAACCTGGCCGAGCCGAAACGGTTCGGGGCGTTTCTGCAGAACCGGCTCGACGTCGGTGACCTGGTGCTCGAAGCCGGAATCCGGCTCGACTACCTCGAACCCGGCGTCGACTATCCGCGGGTGCCCGGCTTCACGGCCGCCAACGTGCCCGACAGCATGCAGGCGGGCTACATCAGGTGGGACTCCAAGCAGGAGGAATGGGTCGCGAAATGGGATGAGCCGTGCAACGGCGCCACGCCGTGCCTCTCGAACTGGCTGCCCGCCAGCAACAAGACGGAGTGGAGCCCTCGCCTCGGCGCCAGCTTCCCGGTCACTCCCACTTCCACCTTCCGCCTGAGCTACGGACGGTTCGTGCAGACGCCGGCATTCTACGGCGGGGGAGCCATGATGACGGGCCCGCTCGCGGCCTCACAGGCGGGGCTGTGGAATGCCGGCCAGGATGTGCAGCTCCCGAGCACCCGGACGTTCGAGTTCGGATACCGCCAGTTGATCGGGCAGAGCTTCGTGATCGATATCTCGGCCTTCAACCGGAAACAGCAGCAGGCTCTCACTCGGCGGGATCTCCCGTTCGAAGACCCCAACACGCCGGGTCGGATCGTGTACCAGACCGTGCTCACGAACCTCGACTTCACCGAGTCCAACGGGCTCGAGGTCAAGCTGGACAAGGCCATCGGAAACCTGCTCGTCGGCAACGTTTCGTACACGTACCTCGATGCACGCGGCACCGGGTGGGACCCGTGGACGTACCAGAACCTGACTAGCAATGCCAGCTCCAACCTGGCGTTTCAGACCGGCAAGCCGGTCGACCCGCCCGAGGTCCTGCTGCCCATGGAATCCGCCCGGAAGCACAACTTTGCGATCACCGGGAGCTTGCAGCTGCCGTCGGATTACATGCGCGGCACGACGGTGGGAGCGATTTTCAACGATCTGGGCCTATTCACGATCCTGTATGCCCGTTCGGGACAGCGGTTCACGAAACTGGAGAACGAAGGTGGTGCCACGCTCGTGCCGCCGACCAGGGGAGGGCAGATAGAGTCCTCGTTCGCGGGTCTCACCATGCCGTGGCAGTTCGAATTCGACTTCCGGATAGCCAAGGGCTTCAGCCTGGGGCGCGGCTGGAACCTGCAGGCGTTCCTGGACTGGCGGAATCCGTTCGACATCGCACGGACGGATTTCGTCTTTGCCGAGACGGGCGACATCACGAACAACCTGGCTTTCGAACAGTGGGCGGGAATGGCCCTCTCCGACCCCCTCCTCGATGGCGACCCCGACATACGCGACTTCGACATCGCCGCGGAGTCCCAGGACAACGCGTTCAACACCTTCATGCTCATGAAGGCGGAAGAACGGTTCGGAAACGGGGACGGGATCTTCACGGTGGAAGAGCAGACCGTGGCGTTCAGCCAGGACTGGTACTACTGGCAGGGCGAGCACGTAATGGCGCCCTCCAACCAGTC
>JAMJQV010000392.1 GCA_023554435.1 Gemmatimonadota bacterium
AGTGGACCAACCTGGGATTGATCTTCGCGGTCAAGGGGGCGGAAGCGCTGAGTGCCTCCGGGCTCGGCGACATCCCGCTGATCCTCGCCTTCGTGCTGCTCTCGGCGGCGATCAACCTGGCCATGGGCAGCGCATCGGCGAAGTGGGCGATCATGGCCCCGGTCTTCATCCCCATGTTCATGCTGCTGGGCTACTCGCCGGAGCTGGTGCAGGCCACCTACCGCGTGGGCGACAGCGTGACCAACGTCATCTCGCCGCTCATGTCGTACTTCCCGCTCATCGTGGCCTTCATGAAGAAGTACGCCGACGACGCGGGCATCGGCACCGTCGTCGCGACCATGCTGCCCTACTCGTTCGCGTTCTTCGTCGTGTGGACGGTCCTGCTCATCGCCTGGCTGCTGCTGGGGCTGCCGCTGGGGCCGGGGGCGGGCTTGAAGCTGGGTTAGGCCGGGGCTGTCCGACCACGGGAGCCCGACGCGTGCCAGGTCAGGAGCGCCTCCTCCGGATTGACGGGGAGGCGCTTCTTGTTGGGAAGCCCTGGATTCTGGTATGTTGGGGCCACATGAAAGTCCTCTTCCATTTGGGGGCGCCCAACCCGCACCTGGGACCGACATGACGACTCGTTTCAAGGAGACAACATGAAGAACACACTGCGTGTCGCATCGGCGACGATCCCGGTCATCCTGGCGCTCCTGCTGTTCCCGGCCTGCGGCGGGGACGACGACGATCCCGGGGCCCCCGACGACGGAGGCGACATCGACTGCACCGGTGATAACCTCTACGGCCCCGAGGGCGGGACGATCGAGGTCACCGGTCGCGGCAATTTCCTGGATGGGCTCATCATCGACGTACCGGCCGGCAATCTCGACCACTGCCGCTCGCTGTACGTCGACGAGGGGTACGCCGACTGGCCGCCGAGCGGCTGCATCGGCCGCACCCGCCAGGACGACCAGTTCCGTCTGGGGACGGGCGGCGAGAAGCCCTACGACCTCGAACTGGTGTTCCACTTCCCGGTCGCGGGCATGGCGGTCGGGGAGGGGGAGACCCCCTGCGCCTTCGGCTACGACGACCGGACCGACGAGTGGAACGTCATCCTGCCCGACTCCACCGACGGCACCACCATGACCGTGACGACCACCTACCTCGACTACTGGATGTGGGGAAAGTTCGACCTGGACGTGGTCTCGGACGAACTCATCAACGGGGCCATGGTCGAGCAGTACGGCCAGCCCATGTGGGACTCGGTCATCGGCGGCCTCACCGAGGCCATCGACGTCATGGAGACACTGTACGCCGACCAGTCCTGCGCCACCTGGACCCGGATCCGGGATGTCGACCTGCCCCCCCTGATCGAGACGCGGCGGGACCTGCTCGTCTCCTACCAGTCGCAGATCGGCGTGTGCGGCGCCTGCGACCTCTTCTCCCTGGATTTCGGACTCGATCTCTCGGCCTATCTCGTGGCCAGGATCTTCGAACTGTCCTCGGTTCTGTGGGACCTGTTCGTCGGGGATTACGCCGGCTTCATGCCGTTCCTGAGCCACGTCGATTTCTACATGGGCGTGCAGCGGTTCGCGGCCGTGTCGTTCATCGAGAACCAGGCCTGCAGCTACCCCTGCGTGACCGAGGAGCTGGGCTATTCCGTCTACACCACGTACGGCCTGTACCTCACCTACCTGGTGACGCATACCTTGGTGGACATGGCCATCGACAACGATTTCTGGGTCGCCTGTCCCTAGACGGAGAGCTCATGCGGCACAGAAGACTGGGCAACGACGACGACTGGAGCGGCATGGACGACGCGACCGCCCACGAACTCGTCGCCGAGGCCCTCGACCGGGGCGTCAACCTGTTTGATACGGCCCCCGATTATGCGGCCACCCACAGCGAACGTCTCCTGGGAGAGTCCCTGGCCGGCAAGCGGAATCCGGACCAGTTGCAGGAGAACCTCGCGGCATCCGGTCTCTCGGTCACCGCCGAGGAGCGGGAGCGGCTGGAGGCTTTCTGGGACGACTTCACCGACGAAGGACGGGATCTGTTGCCCTGGTGAGGGCGAAGGGACGCCACGATGCAGACCATCCGCTGGGGCATCCTCGGTCCGGGGGCCATCTCCCGGAAATTCGCAACGGACCTGCGGCTCGCCGCCGGCGCCGAGACCGTCGCCGTCGGGTCCCGGGACCGGGACCGCGCCGCGGACTTCGCCGCCGAGTTCGGGATCCCGCATGCCCACGGCAGCTACGAATCCCTGGTCGGGAATCCGCGGGTCGACGCGATCTATGTCGGCACGCCCCACGCCTTCCACGCGGAGCACGCCCTGCTCTGTCTCCGGCACGGGAAGCACGTCCTCTGCGAGAAATCGCTGGCCCTCAACGCCGGGCAGGCCGAGCGGATGGCCCGGGCGGCCCGGGAGAACGATCTCCTGCTGATGGAGGCCATGTGGACGCGTTTCCTGCCCGCTGTCGTCCGCCTGCGGCAACTCCTGGCCGAGGGCGTGATCGGTGAACCCCGGCTCTTCATGGCCGACTTCGGCTTCCGGACGGAGTTCGATCCGACCAGCAGGCTCTTCGCTCCGGCCCTGGGCGGGGGGACCTTGCTCGACCTCGGCGTCTATCCGGTCTCCTTCGCTTCCATGCTGTTCGGCGCACCCACGGAGATCGGCGGCCTGGCGAGCCTGGGCCGTTCCCGGGTCGACGAGGAGGCCACCATCGACCTGCGCCACGGGGGAGGTGAACTGGCGACGGCGGCGCTCTCGTTCCGGGTCGACACGCCGCGGGAGGGCGTCGTTCTCGGGACCGGGGGCCGGATCAGGCTCCACCGACCCTGGTGGGGCGCCACCCGGCTGTCGATCCACCGCGCCGATGGCGCGGAAGAGATCCTCGACTTTCCCCTGCGGGGGTACGGCTACGAGTACGAGGCCGAGGAATTCATGACGCTGATTCGCGAAGGTCGGCGTGATTCGGCGATCATGCCCCTGCAGGAGAGCCTGGCCATCATGAGGACGATGGACGCGCTCCGTGCG
>JAMJQV010000393.1 GCA_023554435.1 Gemmatimonadota bacterium
ATGGACCTGGACCGCTTCTAGGTTAAGGCGATGGGGCTTGCCGGTGGGGAGGGAGCGCGGGCCGAGACTCGGCCGCCAGTCGCTCCCTCTCCTCGTACAGATAGGCGCCGGGGAAGTCCGCCTTCTCGTACTTCCGCTTGCCGCTCCACGACTCGATGTCGAGCCGGAACACACTGGTTCGCTTGAGTTCGCCCGCCGTGATCGGACGGTAGTCCCGCCCCGGCTTGAGGTGAGGGGCGTACTTGTCGAGCAACAGCTGCAGGCCGAACTCGGCCTCTTCGGGATCCTCGACGACGGTCGCCGCGCCGAACACGACCACCCCTCCGTACTCGATGCTGAATTCGAGGGCTTCATCGGCCGGCAGCAGGCGACCGGTCTCGTACACGGTGAACGCCGCCTTCGCGAAGGCCTCCACATTGTCGCGCGTCCGGCCGGTGCGAGCCGTGTGGAGGTAGATCGCGTGCCGATCCTCGTCGTACACGAAGATGTTGGAATTTACGAACGGCTGGTCGCCATGCACGGTGGCGAGAACGCCCACCGCCGACTCGTGCAGGAACTCGCGGATCCAGTCTTCGTCTGCGGCGCGGTCGTTTCTTCGAAGCTTCGTTCGCTCGTCCAGGTTACCTCCGCTCACTGGACCGGCGCGTCCTCGCCGGGCTCGACGTCGATCATCAGGTGGGCGTCCCGGGCCTGTCCGACAAGGCGCACGAGCCATTCGAGCAACTCGGCCGAGCGGTCCTGGCCGGCTTCCGCGCGATCGAGTCGCTCCAGTTCGACCATCTCGTCCAGGGCGTCCAGCATCGCCGGCGAGAACACTCCCACCGCCTCGCGAACCGCCTCGGCGTCGCGTCGCGCGAAGGCACGGAACACCGCCGCGAGCTCCGGCCGTTCCTTCTCGTCGAGGGCCTCGGCGACTCCGTTGGCCCACAGGGTCAGGTCGGCTTCCTGCTCTTCGGGTTTCATGACTCCATCCGTGTCGTGGTTTGTTATCTTAGATTGTAACGCCTGCGGAGGTCAGGGGCTTCCGAGTACGAACGGAGGACAGTGCCGCATGAACGACTACGACGCTTCGACCTACGGTGACCGAGTCGCCGACAAGTACGACGCCTGGTATCCGGGCGGAGATCCCGCCCCGATCGTCCAACGGCTGACGGCGCTGGCAGGCGATGGACCGGTACTCGAGCTGGGCATCGGCACCGGCCGGATCGCGCTTCCGCTGGCGGCCTCCGGAGTATCGGTGCACGGGATCGACGGGTCGGCGGCCATGATCGAGAAGCTTCGCGTCAAGCCAGGCGGGCAATCGATCCCGGTCACGATCGGCGACTTCGCTGATCTCGACCTGGAGGACCGGTTCTCCCTGGTATTCGTCGTCTTCAACACGTTCTTCGGTATCCTCGAGCAGCACGACCAGGTGCGGTGCTTTCTGAGCGTGGCCGAGCATCTGGTGCCGGGAGGTCGCTTCCTCCTGGAGTGTTTCGTTCCGGACCTGTCCCGATTCGATCGTGGCCAGCGACTGGCCGTATCAGCGATCGACAGCGATAGCATTCGGCTGGAAGCATCCGTGTACGATCCGGTTCGACAGCACGTTAAGGGGCAGGTCGTGTCCATGACGGAGGGCGGAACCCGCTTCTACCCGCTTCAGGTACGCTACTGCTGGCCGTCCGAGCTGGATCTGATGGCGCAATTGGCCGGGCTGGAGTTGGAACACCGCTGGGGCGGATGGAATGCGGAACCGTTCACGGCGGCGAGCGGGCTGCACGTGAGCGTGTATCGGAAGGCGGGATGAGCCTCCGGCGGTGGCTTCAAGTTCTCGCCCCCCTCCACCCGATCCAGAAGAAGATCACCGCGAGCACGAGTTGGGACACTGGAATGCCCAGCGTGTCGAACGGGGCCGATCCCGTGAAGTAGGCCCAGAACGCCAGGGCTGCCAGCGCCAACCAGAAGAAGCCGCCGTAGAAGAACCAGCGACCGACCTGTCCGCCTTCTTCCTGTTTGCCGACCATGGATCCTCCCTGGTTCGATCCACGAGACCCGGTGGACCGTGGAGAGAGGGGGGGCATACTCAAGATACGGGTGTCCTGACCTGCGCACACCCGCCTCCCGGACGCACGGGCCGCGAACGTGGGCACTGCCGGGGGGTATTCCCACACGCCGGGAGCGGGGCCAAGCCCACACGGGGCTAGTGCGGGCCGCTATGAGCGCCGCCCCCACCCCGCTCTCGGCTACTCGGCCGGCACTTCCAGATCCTCGCGCAGCCGCTCGAGCTCCGCCTCCAGCTCCAACCTGATCCCGGCGTAGGCCGGATCTTCGGCGCGGCTCATCAGTTCGTGCGGGTCCGTCTCGAGGTCGAACAGCTCCCATTCGTCGGTAGCCGGGTAGCGGATCAGCTTGTAGCGATCGGTGGCAACTCCGTAGTGCTCGGCGACCGCGTGGGGTCCATCGGCCTCGTAGTAGTGGTAGTAGAAGCTGGATCTCCAGTCGGGCGGGGTCTGCCCCTCGAGGAGGGGAACCATGCTTTGCCCCTGCATGTGTGACGGCGCTGCCAGTCCGGCCAGCTCCAGAAACGTGGGGGCGAAGTCCAGGTTCGACACGATCGCGCCGGACGAGCTGCCGGGTTCGGTCTGGCCCGGCCAGCGCACGACCAGCGGCGTGCGGAACGACTCCTCGTACATCCAGCGCTTGTCGTACCAGCCGTGCTCGCCCAGGTAGAAGCCCTGGTCCGAGGTATAGACCACCACGGTATTTTCGGACAGCCCGGTCTCATCGAGCCAGTCCAGGATCCGCCCCAGGTTGTCGTCGATCGAGGCGATGGTGCGCAGGTAGTCCTTGATGTAGCGCTGGTACTTCCAGCGGGTGAGATCGTCGCCTTCCGGCTCGTGCGCCCGGAACGCCTCGTTCCTCGGCCCGTACGCCGCGTCCCACGCCGTCTTCTGCTCGGCCGACATGCGCTCGAATGCGGACGCCTGCCACTCGGGAAGGTCGGTCCCCGGCAGCGGCTCGAGCTTCAGGTCGTAGACGTCGAACATGTGCCGGGCGATCGTCATTTCCTGGTTGGCGGCCGGCGACGCGCGGCCCGCGTAGTCGTCGAACAGGGTCTCCGGCTCGGGGATCGTCACGTTCTCGAACGTCGCCAGGTGATCCGGACCAGGCATCCAGCTCCGGTGCGGAGCCTTGTGCTGGACCATGAGGAGGAAGGGCTGGCCGGCGTCGCGGCCCTCGGCCAGCCACTCGAGCGCCAGGTCGGTCACGATGTCCGTGACGTAGCCTTCGCGCCGCTGCATCGCGGTCGTGTCAGCATCCGGGTACAGCAGGTCGGGGTTGTAGTAGGCGCCCTGTCCGGGGAGCACCTCCCAGTGGTCGAATCCGGTGGGGGCGCTCTTCAGGTGCCACTTGCCGATCATGGCCGTCTGGTAGCCGGCTTCGCGGAGCAGCTTCGGGAAGGTGACCTGTCCGCCGTCGAACACATGGGAGTTGTCGCGCACTCCGTTCAGGTGGCTGTACCGCCCCGTCTGGATCACCGCCCGCGCAGGGGCACAGATCGAATTGGTGACCACGGCCCGATCGAACCGCATCCCGCCCTCGGCCAGGCGATCGATGTTCGGCGTCCGGTTGATGGCCGACCCGTAGGCGCCGATGGCCTGGTAGGCGTGGTCATCCGCGAACACGAACAGGATGTTCGGACGCTCGGACCGTGCGGGAGGCTCCCCCGGCGCGCACGAGGAGGTCGCGCCGGAAAGGAAGACGAGCAGCAGGACACCAGGACTGCCGAGATTCCGAAGCAGGTTCATGGTTCCCTCGAGGCTCAGGTCAGACTGTCGAAGTACTCCTCCATCTTCCTGCGCATGGCCGCATCCGGAAGCCGTCCCATCGCCGCGCCCATGTTGTCGGCGGCGTAGTGCGGCTTGGCGGTCCCGGGAATCACGCACGTAACCGCCGGGTGCCCCACGATGTACTTGAGGAAGAACTGTCCCCAGCTCTCGCAGTCGAACTCCCCGGCCCAGTCCGGCAGGGGTCGTTCGCCCACCGCGTCGAACAACCGGCCGCGTCCGAAAGGCACATTCGCCAGCACGGCCATTCCACGGTCGGCGGCAAGTGGAAGAATGACATCCGCCGAGTCCCGCGCAGCCAGCGAGTAATTGACCTGGATGAAGTCCATGTCTTCCCGGCGCATCACGTCGGCGAACGCTTCGTACTGACGTCCGGACGACGTGCTCATCCCGATGTAGCGCACGCGACCCGCGTCCTTCAGTTCGCGAAGCGTGGCCAGCTGGGTGTCGATGCCGACCAGGTTGTGCACCTGGAGCAGGTCGAAGCGATCGGTCTGTAGTCGCTCGAACGAGCTGGCGATCTCGGCGTTGCCTTCGTCCCGGCCTTCCTTGCGCACTTTGGTGGCGATGAACAGGTCGTCGCGGAAACCCAGTTCGGACACCAGGTCTCCGACCACGACTTCCGCGTTTCCGTACGACGGAGCCGTGTCGATCAGCGTTCCACCGAGCTTCCGGAACGTGGCCAGGGTCTCCCGCAGCGGGTCGAGCTCGGCTCCTGATGCCGCAACGTCATACCTGCGCGCCGTCCCGATCCCCACGACCGGAATCTCCTCACCGCTGGACGGTACCGGACGAGTGATGAGCTCGAACGGTCGCGTCGGTCTCCGTGCGAGTCCCGGCCGCACGCCGAGGGCCACGGCCGCCGACGCTCCGGCGCCGATCCTGACAAGGTCACGTCGAGAGAGAGTCATCGTTTGCTCCTTCAGATGTGGTCGCGAGGGCCTCCTGGCGCCGTCCGAGCTGCAACCCGATCAGGGCCCACAGGCCGGCGACCGGCGCCGCGACGAGGGCGATCGCGCCTACGGTCATGCCGAGTGCCGCGAGACCCGCATAGATCCACCCGTTGATCAGATCGCCGCCACGGTACACGGCGGCATCGATGAAGGCCTTGGATTTGTACTTCTCCTCGCGATCGACCACGGTGAACAGCACCTCGCGCGTCGGCTTGGCAACCGCGTAACGCAGCGATCGGTACAGGACCTGGACCACCACCAGCACGGTGAGGGTCGGGAAGATACCCAGCGCAACGAAGCCGAACATCGAGATGATCGGGACCAGCGCGAGGCTCCACCCCATCCCGAGGCGGCGGATGACGTGCGCCACGATGAGGCCCTGGCCGACGAGCGTGATCACATTCACCGCGAGGTCGATCTTCGCGAACAGCGCCGTGCGCACCGCCCGATCACTGATCGCGTCGTACAGCAGGTGCGCCTGCTGGAAGTAGAGGACGGTCGAGGCGAAGGTCATGAGGAAGATGAACAGGGCAATCCGTGCCAGGTACGGCGAGCTGAACACGACCTTGATCCCGCTCCAAACGCTGCCCGACACCGGGAAATTCTCACGCCGCAGCGTGCTGCCCGCCCGGTCCGAGTGACGTTGCAGCCGGCGCGCCGCCTGGGCCGCGACCTCGAGTGGGACGCACGCGACGAGGAGGAGCGAGAATGCCGGCAACACATCGACCAGACCGGCGGTAACCATCGATCCGATGATCGAGCCCAGGGACCCTCCCACCGCGATCGGGCCGAACAGCCGCTTGCCCTGCTCGCTCGTGAACAGGTCGGCCATGAACCCCCAGAACACGGTGACTACGAACAGGGCGAACACGCTGGCCCACACGTAAAACACCCGATCGATCCAGGGGCGGGCACCGAGCGGGAGGGAGACGAGCGCGATGTAGAACCCGACCAGGCATGCGATGAAGAACCGGTTCACCCACGGAACGAACTTCGCGCGCGGCCAGCGTGCCACGACCCACGAGTAGGCGGGTACCGCGATGAGCATGACGATGAACACCGCGGTCCACAGGATCTGCAGGTTGCCCCGGTCTGCGGAGCTGATTTCGTCCCGGACGGGCCGTAAGATGTAATAGGCGAGGAAGATGCAGAAGCCGTAGACCAGGGCCCACAACAGCGCCCCCTTCTCGTCCCGCCGCACGTTGGTCAGTCGTTCGAGTAGCTTTGTCATGCTCGCCAATTGACTCCGCTCCCGGGCCGCCTGTCAAACGCTGATCAGCCGCATGGGGTGCGATCATCGGACGGTTAGTGCAGATTATATGATTGCCTTTCTTCAGGGGCACCGCTGGTCACCCCCAGTCCGAGGCAGCATGAGCGTCAGTCTGGTACCCCACGGCGAACGCGAATCGCAGGGCGCACGCCGCGCTTTGGTCCTGGTGGTCGCGCTGCACCTGGTCCTGCTCCTGTTGATGCTCCGGGACTACTTCGCCGACAACGATCTCGGGTATCACATATCGCTGGCCCGGCAGTACGCGGAGAACGGCGTGTACTGGTGGGACTACCTGAACTGGGCGCCTACCGGACGACCGAATCTGCAGGGACCGGCCCTTCACTACGCGATCGGATTTCTCGGTCGCGTCATGGGTGGCGACGGTTGGGCCTACATCCACGCCTTCTCCATCCTCGCCGTGGCACAGTGGGCCGCGGCCGTATTCACGACCGTGTACTTCGCCCGCCGGTTCGGAGGCGATCGGGCGGCGCTGTTCGCCGGGGCGCTGTTCACCGGGAGCGTCATGTCGGCCGCGCCTTTCTTCGTCGGCGTTCCCTCGGGCTGGATCTTCATCCTGTCCGCATGGGCGATCCACTTCTTCCTCGAGAAGCGGTATGTCAGGGCGATCCTGTTCGGTACCCTGACGACGTACGTCCACCTCGGCGGCGCTCCCGTGATCGGGCTCGGCATCCTGCTGGCCGGCCTGGCCACGCGTCGCTGGAAAGGACTGATTCTCACCGGTGGTGTCACGGTGCTCCTGAGTTCGCCCTACATCCTGCATTTCCTGCGGCACCTGGACTGGTACAACGGCCAGCGCGGTCACGTGGCCGGGTCGGTGGCCGTGTTCACGTATGCGTTGGCGGCGCCAGGAGTGTTGTGGCTGGCGTGGATGCTGTGGCGACGGCAGAAGGGCCTGTTCCTCCTCCTGTGGGTGGTGGCTCCCCTGGCGTGGCTGTTCCAGGACAGTCTGCGGTTCTTCCTGCAGTCCACGGTCGCGGCGTCGGCGATCGCCGGGGTGTTCTTCGCGTGGTTCATCGCGCGGTTCACCGGCGAGGAGGCGCAGCACTGGCTGACCGGGGCGCTGGTGCTGGTGGCCACCCTGTATCCGTTTACGATTCCCAGCCTGCCTGTCGAAACGGCGTGGGCCGCGGGCCAGGGATTCCCGCGAGAGCTGGACTGGAACGAGGCGGAGGCCCTGGCCCTGGTGGTCGAGGAGGACAGTCTCCAGGACAGGATATTCGATCCGTACTACGATTCTCTCAACGGGGCCCTGTCAGTGTTCGTTCCGGTGCGTCAGCGATACGGCCACTGGGGAGAGGTGAGACCCGTCGAGGACCCGGCGGAGATGATTTCCACCGGCGAATTCGTCTACATGGTCCCCGTACCGCCGGACGACAGCCTGCTGGTGGAGTTCGATGCCAGGGGGCTGGTCATCAATCACGGTGGGGGCCGCGAGACCTCGCTGGTCACGCTCCCGGCGGCCGCGGGAACGGCGGCGGTGAATCCACTTCTGGTGGACGTCATCGAACAGGAAACCGGCTGGTTGCTGGAGAACGCGGTGCCCAACCTGTTCCCGCCGGCCACGATGCTGTTCAACGTGGCCGAAATCCGGGCGCACCGTGAGCGAATGGCGGTGCAGAAGGCGCACGTGGGACGGATTCAGCTGGCGGTGCTGGTCTACGCTTTTGCGGTGGAGGCGGACAATCCGGAACTGGCCGCCGGCGTACGGCGATCGGCGCGCGGGTGGGGCAGCGTCGCGAACTTCATCGGCGACGAGACGGCGATGGACTACATAGACGAGGCTCGATTCGAGCGCTTCCGGCAGAACCTCCGTGCGTTTGTGCGGGAGGCGAAGGTCCTGAGGACCCAGGCACTGCCGTCCCCCGGACTGGACGAAGCCACGGACCGGTTGTTCCGGGAGTTCTTCTAGCGTTCCTCTGACCGGAGATCCGAATGAGTCAGGTCACTCCCCTCACTCGCAGGTCGTTCGCTCGTTTCCTCGCGGGCAGTCCTCTGCTCCCCCTGCTGGGATTTTCGGCCTGTGCTCCGGGCGAGCCAAGAGACTCGACGGCAGACGCTACACTTCGGGAGTTGTCCGACCTCATCGGATCTCCGGATGACGCGATCAACGTGTTCGACTTCCGCGATGTGGCCCGGAAGACCCTTCCGCCGGCCCACTACGGATACATGGCGACGGGGGTAGACGGTGATGAGACGTTGCGCGCCAACCGGAAGGGTTTCGGGCGTTTCGACCTCCGAGCACGGCGGCTGGTGGACGTAAGCTCCGTCGACACCGGAGTGGAGCTACTGGGCGAGCGCTGGGATACACCTATCGTCCTGGCCCCGGCGGGAAGCCAGAAGGCGTTCCATCCCGATGGGGAGATGGCCGCGGCGCGGGCTTCGACGGCCCTGGGCCACCACCAGATTCTCTCGACCGTCACGACGACATCGGTGGAGGACCTCAACGCCGTGCGAAACCGGCCCGTGTGGTATCAGCTCTACCCGACCTCCAACTGGAGTGTCACCCAGGCCCTTCTGCGACGGGCCGAGGGCGCAGGTTGCCAGGCGCTGGTGTTGACCGTGGACCTACCGGTCGACAGCAACCGGGAGACTCTGAGGCGATCCGTGAAGGCGGACACCCGTGATTGTTCGACCTGCCACGATGCGGGACCGACCGGCTGGTTCAGTCGGAAACCCATGTTCGAAGGTCTTGATGTGCAGAGCATTGCCTTCGACACGCCGTGGATGACATGGGACTTCATCGGTCGACTCCGTGATGAAACGGACATGCGAATCCTGGTGAAAGGAATCGTTCGCGGTGACGATGCGCTCCGCTGCGTGCAGTACGGGGCTGACGGAATCGTCGTGTCGAATCACGGTGGAAGGGCCGAAGCGAGCGGGAGGAGTTCCATCGAGAGCCTTCCCGAAGTCGTGGCCGCCGTTGCCGGACGGGTCCCGGTGCTGGTGGACGGAGGGTTCCGGCGCGGAACAGACATCCTCAAGGCGCTGGCCCTGGGTGCGGATTCCATCTGCATCGGACGGCCCTACCTGTGGGGCATGGCGGCCTTCGGCCAGGCGGGTGTAGAAAAAGTGCTGGAGATCTTGCAGGCGGAATTGCAGCTGGCGATGCAGCTTCACGGAGTTCCGTCGCTGGCTGACCTGGACAGTTCTTTCGTCGTCTCCAGCTAGTAGCCAAAGAGAATGAGAGGTAGCGGCATGCGCTTCCCGATGTTTCGTCTTTCGGCGTTCATGGTCCTGATGGCTGCACTCAGCGCGTCATGCGCTCCGGCCGACGGCGGAGACTACGCCACGAGTCCGCTCAGCTTTGCCGTTCAGTACGACGGCGAGGCGCGAAGCGGCCCGCTCGACGGCCGGGTCATCCTGCTGATCGCGCCTGCCGACACCGAGTCGGAGCCCCGCTTCCAGCTTCGCTCGGAGCCGGCGCGCAGCGCGCAGGGCTTCGGGATCGACGTCGAGGCCTGGCAGCCAGGCGAGCCGGCGATGATCGACGGCGCCACGTTCGGCCACCCGATCGAAGCGCTGGCGGACCTGCCGGCAGGCGAGTATTCGGTGCAGGCCGTGCTGAACGTGTACGAGACATTCGAGCTCGCGACGGGGCACACGGTCAGCTTGCCGCCCGACCGGGGCGAAGGGCAGCAGTGGAACCGGAAGCCGGGCAATCTCTACTCGACCCCGAGGACGGTTCGTGTCGATCCTTCGCGAGCCGAGGCGATCGAGATCACGCTGGACCAGGTCATCCCCGAGATCGAGCCGCCCGCCGACACGAAGTACATTCGGCACATCCGCATGCGGAGCGAACTGCTCTCGGAGTTCTGGGGCCGCGACATGTACCTCGGCGCGCATGTGCTGGTGCCCGAGGGCTTCGACGACCATCCCGAGGCCCGCTACCCACTCATGGTGTTCCACGGGCACTTCCCGAGCGACTTCGGCGGTTTCCGCACCGAGCCGCCTGACCCGGACCTCGAGTGCCAGTACAGCGAACGTTTCAGCCTCGACTGCTACAACCGGATCCAGCAGGAAGAGGCGTACGACCTGTATCAACGCTGGATCTCCCCCGATTTTCCGCGCTTCCTGGCGATCGAGATCCAGCATCCCACCCCGTACTACGACGACTCGTACGCAGTGAACTCCGCCAGCCAGGGCCCGTGGGGTGACGCGCTGACGTATGAGCTGATTCCGTACATCGAGGAACAGTTCCGCGGGATCGGAGAAGGTTGGGCCCGGTTCACGTATGGTGGATCGACCGGCGGCTGGGAGGCTCTCGCCGTGCAGGTGTTCTACCCGGAGGAGTACAACGGCGCCTTCGCGGCCTGCCCCGACCCGATCGACTTCCGGGCCTACGAGCTGGTGAACATTTACGAACACGAGAACGCCTACTTCGACATCGGGCCGTTCGGTCGCATCGAGCGTCCGGCGCATCGGGACTGGCTGGGCCACGTCAGCTATACGGTGCGCAACGAGAACCACGCCGAGCTCGTGCGAGGGACGAAGGGCCGGTCCGGCGGCCAGTGGGACATCTGGGAGGCCACCTACTCTCCGATGGGGGATGACGGCTACCCGCAGCGCATCTGGGACAAGCGGACCGGAGAGATCGACCACGAGGTGGCCGAGTACTGGAGAGAGAACTACGACATCCGATACATCCTGAAGCGCGACTGGGCCGAGATCGGCCCCAGCCTCGAGGGGAAGATCCACATCTACGCCGGGGACATGGACAACTACTACCTCAACAACGCCACGTACCTGATGGAGGAGTTCCTGGAGAGCACGACGGATCCGTATTACGCCGGGGTGGTGGACTACGGAGACCGCTTCGAGCACTGCTGGAACGGGGATCACGAGAACTCGAACGCCATATCACGGCTGCGGTACAATACGATGTACCTGCCTCGAATCCTGGAGAGGATCCGCGAGGCGGCCCCCCCTGGCGCGGACCTGACGAGCTGGAGGTACTGATGAACAAGTTCGGCGCGGCGTCGCTCGCGGCGCTGGTGTCCATGGTCGCCTGGGCCGGGCAGGCATCGGCGATGATCTCGAGCCCGGATACGGTCCGGGTACTCATCGTCTACCACAGCGAGACCGGCAACACGGAGGCGCTGGCCGAGGCCGCGGCCGAGGGCGCCCGGAGCGTGGAGGGCGTCGAGGTCAGCATGAAGACGGTCGACGAGGCCACGAACGCGGATCTCGAGGCCTGCGACGCCCTGATGATCGGATCACCGACCTACTGGGGTTCGATGTCCACTCCGGTCAAGCAGTTCATCGATGGCCAGCGGCCCTTCATGGGAGACAAGGTGGGCGCGGCCTTCGCGACCGGGGGCAGTGATGGCGGCGGCAAGGAGCTGGCCGTCCTTTCGATCCTGGCCGCCATGCTCAACAACGGGATGATCGTGGCGGGACCTCACTACGAAGAGAGCGGCTTCCGGTTTGGCAGCTTCGGTGTCGCGGCCACGACTGGCGTGGACAGTCCCGGCCTCGACGAGGCCGAGTTGAGGCGGGCCAGGCTGCTGGGTGAGCGGGTGGCCACAGTGGCCAAGCGGTACAGGGGATCGAAGTGATGTTCGAGTCCACCCCGGCTCCGCGGCAGGTCCGCTACGCCGGCACTGCACCAACCGGCCTGCCGGCGGATCTGCTGCAGAGGGCCTCGAAGCGGCTTGGGTATGCAGCCCTGATCTACGCCGGAACCTACTTCATGGCGTATTTCGGGCCCATCCTGCTCAACCCGCGCCTCATGTGGCACATCCTCACCGCATCTTCCACTCCAGTGGCTGCGACCTCCATCGGCCTTGGCCTCGCGATCTACCTGCTGTCCCGGTTCGGGAGCCTTCGCCCCGAGGTCCTGCTCGACATCGGCCTGGTGTTCGAGGTGGTGGGTGCCATCGGCATCGCATGGGCCAACATCTGGGGGCTGTGGCCCCGGCCAGGTGACTTCGCGGGCTTCTTCGAGGTGCTTCAGAGTCGCAGTGGATACATGGGCATCCCATGGGAGTGCGTGTGGATCCTGCTCTTTCCTCTCATCGTGCCGAGCACATTCGGCAAGACGGTCCTGGCGTCGTTCGGTGCTGCCACGGCGGGGATGGTCGTTCTGACTCTGTCCATCGTGGCCGGAGCCACGGCGGCCGACGTGCCCGTGGGGACGATGTTCGGATACTACCTGTTCAGCACCTACCTGTGCGCCGTCCTCGCCGTCGTCATCTCGCGCGGCGTGTACCGCTACGGGAAGAGGCTCGCCAAGGCCCAGGAAGTGGGGAGCTACAAGCTCACCGAGTTGCTCGGCCGCGGCGGGATGGGGGACGTGTGGGTCGCCGAGCACCAGATGCTGGCCCGCCCGGCGGCGATCAAGCTGATCCGGCCGGAAGCCCTCGGCTCCCAGGAAGCCGGTGCCCGCGTCGTGGAGGAGCGCTTCAAGCGTGAGGCCCGGGCCACGGCGGCTCTTCGCTCCACGCACACCGTGGATCTGTATGACTTCGGCATCACCGACGACGGTGCGTTCTACTACGTCATGGAGATGCTGGACGGACTGGACCTGGCCACGCTGGTCGGACGGTTCGGGCCGCTACCTGCCGGCCGGGTCGTGCATCTGCTGCGCGGTGTCTGCCACTCGCTTGGTGAGGCCCATGGCCAGGGCCTGATTCACCGAGACGTGAAGCCGGCCAACATCTTCACCTGTCGCCTCGGTCCGGACCTGGACTTCGCAAAGGTCCTGGATTTCGGGCTCGTGAAGTCGACCGGCGAGGAAGCGGGTGGGGCCACCGCCCTCACCCAGGAGGGTTCCGTGGCCGGTACGCCGGCGTTCATGGCGCCCGAGATGGCCCTGGGGGACGGAAGCGT
>JAMJQV010000394.1 GCA_023554435.1 Gemmatimonadota bacterium
CTGCCCGCCTCGGCGGCTCGACCGGCCAGCTACCGGTCATGGAAGTCGGCCTTGAAGGGCTTCCTGTATCAGAACCGCCCGCTGGACCTTCGACGCTGCAAAGCGCTGAAGCTCGTCTCGGAAGCCGGAGAGTCGGAAGCCGACTTCGGGATCCGCTTGCGCGAAGCTGCACGCGAAGCCAGGGACGGGGAGATCGACGAATTGCGGGACCGTTTCGCGACGCGCCTCGCCCGAATCGAGGAGAGGATCCGCAAGGCCGAGGAGCGCGTCGAGCGGGAGGAGTCCCAGTACTCGCAGCAGAAGATGCAGGCAGCGATTTCCGTCGGGGCCACCGTCCTGGACGCGTTTCTGGGGCGAAAGAAGTTGAGTCGCCGGAGCATGGGCCGGGCGACGACGGCAATGCGGGGTGCCGGACGCGCCTCGAGAGAGCGCGACGACATCCGCAGGGCGGAAGAGTCCGTGGTCGCGCTGCGTGGGCAAAGGGCCGAATTGGAGGAGGAGTTCGCCCGCGAGACCGAAGCCCTGAGGGACCGCTTCGAAATCGACGCCCTCGAGGTGGAGACCGTCGCCGTTGCCCCACGAAAGGCGGACATCACGATCAACCGCCTGGTGCTGGCGTGGCTCCCGGGCAGCTACGAGCCCTGAACCCTTCGCGCGGTCAGAGGAAGGTCAGGCCAACAACCCGGACAGGACTTCGAGGCAGCGGTCGACGCCCCCGTCGTCCACATCCAGGTGCGTGACGGCTCTCAGTCTACCCGGGCCGGCCGGCAGAACGAGGACACCGCGTGCCTCCAGCTCCGAGGCCATCGTCTCTTCGTCCAGGTCTTCTCTCTCGAGGTGGATCATCACGATGTTCGTGTCGGGCACCTCTGCCCGCAGCCCATCCAGGGAATCGGACCCCAGTGCCAGTCGACGGGCCCGCTCGTGGTCTTCGTCCAACCGGTCGAGGTTGTGATCCAGCGCCCACAGGCCCGCCGCCGCGATGATCCCCACCTGGCGCATGCCTCCGCCGAGTCGTTTCCTGACCGACCAGGCTTCCGCCATGAGATCGGACGGTCCGGCCAGCAGCGACCCGATGGGACACCCAAGCCCCTTCGAGAGGCACACCGTGATCGTGTCGGCACAGGAGGAGAACTCCTCCAGAGAGACGCCCGCTGCCGCCGCCGCATTCCAAAGACGGGCCCCGTCCAGGTGAACCGGCAGCGATCTCTCCCGTGCCAGCTCCTGTATGGCCCGCATGGCCGGCAAAGGTACGACCGACCCACCGTGCATGTTGTGCGTGTTCTCCACGCAAAGAAGCGTGGTCGTCGGATGGTGGCGATCTCCCGGCCGTATGGCTGCAGCCACGTCCCGGGCCGTCAGGGATCCTCGATCGGATACCACCGGGTGCAGTTGCACTCCTGCCAGCCACGCGGCATCCGCGAACTCGTAGTGGAAGACGTGTGACTCGGCCTCGCAGACGGCTTCGCTACCGGGGCGGGTGTGGAGGATGACCGCAGCCTGATTGGCCTGCGTACCGGACGGGAAGAACAGGGCAGCCTCCTTGCCCAGTAGTTCCGCGACGCGGCGTTCGAGCCGGTCGACCGTCGGATCCTTGCCGAGAACGTCATCGTCCACGTCGGCCTCGGCCATGGCCCGTCGCATACCCACCGCGGGTCGCGTGACCGTGTCGGACCGAAGATCGACCATCTTGTCTCTCATCGCTGGGACTCCCTCAGGCCAGCGCGCCACCGCAGGACGAGCAGTACTTCGCTCCACCCTTTACCGAAGCCCCGCAGGCGGGGCACGCATGGAGGTCGACCACCTCCCCGAGATCGTCTCGGGCCGCGAGCGCCTGGCGCGCGTACCGCGCCCTGAGAGTCGCGTAGTCCTCGTCAGAAACCTTGTTGGTCTGGTATTCGAACTCCAGTTCTCTCAGGGCCGCGATGGCCGCTTCCTTCCGATCGGTCGCGGAGTCACCGTCCTTCCCTTCGCGCCACTTACCCTCAATCATCGGAGCGAAGATCACCGCCGCGACCAGAATCGCCATGATTGAACCGAATATGTAGACTGCGTACACCGTACCTCCGTATGTGAAAGGCCGATCCGCTAGCGGGCGACATGCCTCGGGCGCGGATCCGACCGTCGTTCCGTCGCCAACTCCAGAGCCCGTGCGACAGCAGCGGCCGGGTCGTCGAACCGTTCTATCTCGAATCGCTCACCCAGGGCGTCCCGTACCCCCACGAGCGGACGATCGATCTTCATGCAGTGCGCCGCTTCGTTGACGGTGCCCCACCCTCCGGCTATTGCGATGACCGCCTCCGACGCCCCGACCACCAGGTAGTTGCGGGCCTCGCCCAGTCCCGTGGCAACGGGGATCGACACTCCGTCCGCCGCGGCCCCGGGGTCGTCGCCGGGGAGGATCCCCAGAACCTCGCCACCCTCCCGGCACGCACCCTCGGCCGCCGCGGCCATCACGCCACCACCACCACCGCACACCAGAAGCGCCTCAGCCCTCCCGAGGGCCCGACCCACCGCATGCGCCGTGGCCCATACTTCGGGGTCGGCGCTGGCGGATCCGATCACCCCGATCCTGAGTGGCCGACGCGCGATCGTGTCCTGGCCCGCGGAGTGAGATGTCACCTCAGGCTACTCCGTCGTCTTCGATGTGAGCCCAGTGGATAGCGGTCCGCACGGCCCGGCGCCACCCCCGGACGTCATCTTTCCCCGCCCCCGACCCCAGCGGATCGGGCTGGAACTCGGCCTCCGCGCCACGGGCCTCGAGGAACTCCTCCGGTTCCTCCCACACCCCTGCTTCCAAGCCGGCCAGTCCGGCCGCACCGAGAGCCGTCAGCTCGGTGGCCGCCGGGCGACGTACCGGTACGCCGAGGACGTTGGCCTGAAACTGCATCAGCCAGTCATTGGCCGCTGCCCCCCCATCCGCCCTCAGGGATCGCAGTTCGAGATCGCGGTCGGCGGACATCGCCTGGAGAACGTCCAGCGTTGAATACGCCATGGCTTCGAGAGCCGCTCGCACCAGGTGCTCTCGCCGCGAGCCTCGCGACAGGCCCACGATCGTCCCGCGGGCGTGGGGCTCCCACCAGGGGGTGCCGAGTCCGGTCAGCGCGGGGACGAAATACACTCCGTCGGACGAAGTGATCGAGCGGGCCATTCTCTCCGACTCCGCCGCGTCCTCCAGAAGTCCCAGCCCGTCGCGCAGCCACTGTACAGCCGCTCCGGCCACCAGCACCGAGCCCTCGTACGCGAAGGAGCGCCCGCCTCGTCGGCCGCAAGCGGCAGTCGTGAGCACGCCCGGCACGTCCGGGCCCCGCTCCGTACCGGTGTGCAGAAGCAGAAAGGCGCCGGTCCCGTAGGTGTTCTTTGCATCCCCTCGCTCCCAGCCACCCTGGCCGAACAGGGCCGCCTGCTGGTCTCCCGCGACCCCCAGGATCCGAATCTCCGCCCCCACGACGCTCGGATCGGTGATGCCGAAGTCGCCCGAGGACGCCCGCACCTCGGGCAGCATGGCCATCGGAACGCCGAACAACTCGCACAGCCACGGATCCCAGTCGCCCGCATCGAGAGAGTAGAGCATCGTGCGGGACGCGTTGGTGTGGTCCGTGGCGTGGACCCGGCCTCCCGTGAGACGGAAGACCAGCCAGCTGTCGATGGTGCCGAAGGCGAGCTCTCCGGCAGCTGCCCGATCTCGCCACCCCGGGTTGGCGTTCAGGAGCCACTCGAGTTTCGTGCCGGAAAAGTAGGGATCCAGAACGAGGCCTGTTCGGGACCGGATCTGCTGCTCGTGCCCCAGAGCGGCCAACTCGGCGCAGCGTCCCGAAGTCCGTCGATCCTGCCATACGATGGCGGGGGCCAGGGCCCGACCCGTGGCTCGGTCCCACACCACCGTCGTCTCCCGCTGGTTCGTGATCCCGAGCGCGGCCAGTCTGTCCGTCGGCTCGCCTGCGGCCTCGAGCGCCTCGGCCGCGGTGACACGGACGGAGGTCCAGATCTCCTCAGCATCGTGCTCGACGCGGCCGGGCTCAGGAAAGTGCTGCTGGAACTCCCGGTACGACGTGGCGAGAATCCGGCCAGCGCGATCGATCACCAGGGCGCGGCTGCCCGTAGTTCCCTGGTCGATCGCCAGAACCAGATCGCGAGCGTCGCTCACACTTCCTCCAGGCTTCCGTAGGCGTAGCGCAGGCCGAACCGTGCCAGCAGGGAGAGCAGGAGCTGCACGGGCAGGCCCATCACGTTGAAGTACTCACCTTCGATCCGCTGGACCAGGACAGCCCCAAGTCCCTGTATCCCATAGGCTCCAGCCTTATCCAGCGGTTCGGATGTGGCAACGTATTCCTCGCATTCAGCCGCATCAAGCGACCTGAACCACACCCTGGTCACCGCGACGTCCGACTCGATCCGATCCCCGAGTCGCAGGGCCAGTCCCGTATGGACCGCGTGCTGCCGGCCCTGGAGCTTCATCAGCATCGTGGAAGCGTCCGCTTCGTCTGCCGGCTTTCCGAGTATCTCCTCACCCAGCACCACGAGCGTGTCGGCGGCCAGGATCAAGTCGTCCCCGTCTCCCGCGATGCTGGACGCCTTCTCCACGGCAAGGCGGCGAGCCTGCACTCCGGGCTCTTCTCCGGAGCGCAACCGCTCGTCTACTTCCGGGGGCCGAATCTCGTGGTGGAGCCCCAGGAGCTGCAGGATCTCCCGGCGGCGCGGGGATCCGGACGCCAGCACCAGTCTCATCTCTCGATCACCAGCGTCACGGGTCCATCGTTGAGAAGGGCGACTTCCATCCGGGCGCCGAACTCGCCGGTCGCGACCGGCACGACTCCCCCGCGGCAAGCCGACACGAATTCATCGTACAGACGGCGCGCCTCGTCCGGTTCCGCTGCGGACACGAACGAAGGCCGACGGCCGCGCGAAACGTCTCCGTAGAGGGTGAACTGGGAAACGAGGAGCAACTCCCCACCGACCTCTCCGACATCGAGGTTCATGCGCCCCTCGGAGTCCGAGAAGATCCGCAGACCTTTCAGTTTCTCCGCCATCCACTTCATCTGCTCGCTCCCATCCCCCTCCGCAAAGCCCACCAATACCAGCAGCCCCTTGTCGATCTCTCCCACCGTGGTCCCACCGACCGACACGGACGCGTGTGAGACCCGCTGAACGACGGCCTTCATCGTATCCTCCGCTCGCCGCGTGAACCCGGATTCTCCCCTGCCCCGCTCACAATCCCCACCACGTGGATAACTCCCCCCGGTCGCCGCGCGCCACTGCTCATGCGTGCCGAAGACCCATAATTCCTATTTTTCCACAGACTATCCACACTTCATCCACAATCGCTTTTTTTAAAACTTTACCCGAGCTGTGCTTGCCGAATGCCGGCGACCGTGCACCGGTTCGAGGCGTGGCTGGGAATGGGCCCTGGTGAGCCGCAGGTGGCCAGGACAAGGAGAGGATAGAGGGCCTGCCGGGAGCGTCTGAGGTGACGATGCTGGTTGCTGGATGTACTCAACCCCTGGAGGCTCCGAAGAGTCCCAGGGGCTGAGGGAGGATACATTTTCCGCACCGTAGCGTCATTCTTGGTCGGTTGCGCTATCCTTCCAAGAGTCGACAGGCTCTGGTACCGTTTGTCCGGCTAGCTGTGTGGCCTCTCTCGCTCGCGGGGAGCTGAGTCGTCCACTCCGAACAACCCGTCGTCGCATCTCGGTGCAGCGGCCTACCGGATCTCGCCGGTGCCTCCTCCGCGGCACGCAAACAGTATACAATATTTATTTTTGGGGTCAACCCCACGAGGCGGAGTAAGGCAGGTTTTTTAAAAAAATGACTCACGATCTGCCCGACAGAAGAGCACTTGGGCCAGCGAAGTCGCTAGAGCCCGGGGCGGTCGCGGACGAGCGCCGTACACCCCGAAGGGCTCCCTCAGCGCCTTCAACTCCAGGCGCCGTCGCCGCCGAAGGTCTCGAAGACCTCGTGGAGCTCCGCGTACACCTCCTGTCGACTTATTCCGAAGAACTCGAGGTCGACCGTACGCGCACTCTTGAATTCGCGGTGTCTCGCGACGGCCTCGTCGAGCCGGGCGCCAAACGTCTCGCTCACCGGTGTTCCGACGCGGCGGTACAGATCGACGATCGTCTTCTTGGGGTCCGCAACGAGGTCGTCGTACCGGATGGTTATGAACTGATCTTCGGGGATGTCTTTCCGACACTCGAGTGCGTACCGGTAGTAGTCATAGCCCAGACGCTTGAGGGCCTGGATTTCCGCGCCGTCCGGGCGGATGCTGGAGGAATGCGCGCTCCAGGCCTGATAGAACAGGTTGAGGAATGACGGCAGGCTCTCACACGGGTTGCGAACGAGGTACACGAACACAGCGTCAGGGAATCTCTCGTATACGGAACGGATACGCGTCGAGAAGAACACGTTCTTGTTCAGGAGCCGCTTGCCCCCTGCCTCGTATACATGGCGCTTGATCGTGCCTTCATACGAGTCGAGAAATGCTTCACGCGGTTTGCGAGGCTGGCGGTCGATCCAGATCTGACTCTGCAGGTCGTCCATGAACGGGAACAACAAGCCCGTCGCCGGCGAGTTCAGATTCCATAAGAGAGTGCAGACGTCCTCTTCCGGTTGGTCGAGACTGATGTGGTGAATCCCCTCCCAGCGACTCTCGAGCGGCGAATTGAACCACTGAAAAACGCGCACCAGAACAGAGCCCATGCGGGTCTGAGAGGACCGGGCCAGACGCTTGAACACTCGGGTGGCCGACACCGCCGGGAAGATCGTCTGGTAGAGCTTGACCGTCGTGAAGACTTCATCGTCTAACCCGATCAGGCGATGGGTCAGCGTGGTACCGCTTCTGGGATTGGCGAACACGAATACGGGCCGCTCCACCTTCTGCCGGCGGTAGGCGGGGTACAGCAGCTCGTCCAGCAAGCGAAACAACGACGCGGTTTGCCGAAGGACCAGATACAGCGGCGTGATCCAGGCCGTCGTGAGCAGGCGACCCGTCGTCGGGTTCTTGAAGAGCACTCTTCCGATCTCTCGGAGGCCCCGCTTGTTGACGTACATGTGTCATTCCCCCCTGGCCTTACAGGGAGCACCGATGCGGAGGCGGACCGTGGCCGGAAGTATCATACCTCGAGGACACGGCTGCCCTCGCGCGCCACCCGGGTCGCGTCGATGACCCGGCCCCGCTCGCGAATGGTGGCTAGCGTTTGATTCAGCAGCGCGTCCGGTGGCAGGGTCTTCTCCAACCCGGCGGCCGTCCCCACCATGATGAGAGACTCCCGGCTTCGAGACAGCGCCACGTTCAGGAGGCGAGGGAAGTCCGGGTTCCGCCGCTCGTTGAGGAACCAGCTTCCTCCCGGGGGCGCGTCCACCGTATCGAAGATCACCGCCGCCTTCTCGCGTCCCTGGAACCGATGGATCGTGGCCACCTCCAGCCCGCCGGGGGCCGTACGGCCGAGGCGGGATCTGACCTGTCGGAAGATGTGGCGTGCCTGGAGCCGGTACGGCGTCACGACCCCTACATCGCTCACTCCCTGCCGGCCCAGGAGTTCCAGGAGCTGAACGAGCACTTCGATGTGTGCGGCGTTCGCGCGCGAGCCCTCCGCCCGCTCCACGACTGGATCGAGCGCTTCGGTGTCTACGAGGACCAGCGGAGGCGTGACGACCCGTCGCGCGGCCACCGACGGCGCGTCGGTGAGCCTTCCCCCGTAGAACAGTTCGCTCACCAGCACCCGGATATCGGGAGCCATCCGATACTGCTCCGTGAGCATGGCGCACAGATCGTCGCGGGGATCGGGGAGAGTTCGGCCCGCCTCGGGATCGATGGAACCCGACTGTCGGAAGATGTCGCGGCTCAACCAGCGGGCGGCCTCCGTACCGCTCGACATGACGACGGAGGGCAGCTGTTGGAAGTCGCCCACGGCGACGGCGCGGTCCGTCGCGAGACAGGCTCCCGCGAACAGGTATGGAAGCGGCGCAGCACTCGCCTCGTCCACGAAGAGTGACTGGAAGCGAAGTGCCCACAGATCATCTCGCAGCGTCATGCGGGCGAACGTGGTGAGGACTACGTCTGCCCGTGCCAGCACACGCGCCCCGGCCCGCTGGAGCTCGGAAGTGAGGTGCCCAGCCCTGGCGAGGGCCCCCGGTGCACCCGCGGCACGGGCTCTCGCCAGAACTGCCCCGTACCGTTGCTGCAGGCTCGCGGCCCCCGCCCGCGACCTGCCGATCCCCAGCTCCGCCTCGAGCTCGTCCAACAAGCGTGTAAGGCGGCCCGGATCGGTGGCTTCTCGGCGCTGCACCACGGACTCGATGGACAGGTCGGCGTCCCCGGACGGGCTGTAGTTCGCGCCGAGCCGCACGATCCGTCCCTCCGAAACCGCCCCGGGACCCATTTGATCGGCCACCCTCCGTGCGGCCTCGTCCACGGCCACGTTCGTGGTCGCCAGCACCAGGACTCTGCCCTTCTCGGCGAGGGCGCCAACGGCATGGCCGAGAAGGAGGGTCTTTCCCGTCCCCGGCGGGCCCCACACCAGTTGGGTCCGGCTGCCGAGGACCCGCCCAAGGGCCTCGACCTGACACTCGTTCAGACCGTCCCGGTGGGAAGCGGCTGAGTGCGCGGTGCCGGTCTCCGGGAATCGGGCGCCGAACAGGCGCATGGCGGTTTCCGTCCGGTAGGACGCCGGTTGCGCCTGGATAGCCGAAAGTCGCGTGTCGAGCGCTGCCAGCAGCCACGTCGGATCGAACGTCAGGTCCGCCGGCCCGGCAAGGCGTCCCAGCCAGTCGGACACGCTCACCCGAATCGCCCGGGACGCCGGATCCCAACGGGTCACGAAACCGAGCCCCTCGCCTTCCTCGCAGGCCACTCGAACTGCGTCGTCCACGCGAATGACGTACCTTCCCGGCGGCAGGGTCCAGTCGTATACGAAACCCGCCGTGTCGGTGTCTACTTCATGGCCGCCGGAAGCCGCTACGGGCTGTGCGATACCTCGGCGAGCCAGGTCATCCTGGATCGCGAGGATCTCTTCGTCGATGGCCCGTTGGAAGCCTTCGATGAAGACCTCCAACTCGGCCGGCTCTCTCTCGGCACTCATGAAGTCCACAAGGTAGGCTGCCGGAGGTCTGACGCCACGGGGCGACGAAACCGGCTGCCAGATCAAGTCCAACGGGCCCGGGAGGCTGCACAGGTGAGTGGAAACGGTTTCCTCGATGATGCCGCTCGGGCGGCGCGCTGGATCGCCTCCTATCGCGAGAGCATGGCCAGTCTGCCGGTTCTGCCCCGGGTCAAGCCGGGCGACGTGGCGGCCGGGTTGCCGGAGAAGCCGCCCGAGAAGCCGGTGCCCCTCGAGTCCGTGCTCTCCGACCTCGAGGACGTGATCGTGCCGGGGCTCACGCACTGGAATCACCCCGGTTTCTTCGCCTATTTCTGCAGCTCGTCCACGGACGCCGGCGTTCTGGCAGAATTCCTCGCGGCGGAACTGAACCAGAACGCCATGCTGTGGCGAACTTCTCCGGCCGGAACGGAACTCGAGCAGCGGATGGTGGACTGGGTACGCCGTTTCGTCGGTCTGCCGGACGCATTCGACGGTCTGATCCTCGATACCGCTTCGAGCAGTTCATTTACCGCCCTTCTCGCCGCCCGAGAACAGGCCGTTCCCGATGTGCGCCAGCGCGGCCTCGCCGGCCGTCGCGATGTAGGCCCGTGCGTGCTGTACCTGTCGGCGGAGGCGCACAGCTCTATGGACAAGGCGGCCATGGCTGCCGGCTTCGGGCTCGACCAGGTCCGCCACATACCGGTGGACGAGAACCTCCGAATGGTCCCTGCGGCACTGGAATCGGCCATCCGGGCGGACCGCGACGCGGGCCTCATCCCGGTAATGGTGTGCGCCACCATCGGCACCACCTCTACGACGAGCGTGGATCCCGTTCGCGACATCTCCGAGATCTGCGAGCGCATGGGAATCTGGCTCCACGTTGACGCTGCGTACGCCGGCCCGGCGGCCGCGCTCCCCGAGAAGCGGGAGGAGTTCGAGGGATGGGAGCGTGCGGACACGATCGTGCTGAACCCTCACAAGTGGATGTCCACGCCGATCGACTGCAGCATTCTCCTGTTCCGGGACGCGGCGGCAATGAGAAGACCCCTCGCGCTGACCCCCGAGTATCTGCGAAGCGACGAGGATGGATCCAACCTGATGGACATCGGCCTGTCACTGGGAAGACGGTTTCGGGCCCTTAAACTGTGGTTCCAGTTCCGCATGGAGGGAGCCGAGGGCCTGCGGGAGAGACTCCGACGACATATCGCGCTCGCTGGCGAACTGGCCGGCTGGATCGAGGCGGACGCCAGATTCGAGGTACTCGCGCCCCACCCGTTCTCCCTGGTCGTGTTCCAGGCCGTCCCTCCGAGGGGCGCGGACCCGGACGAGTGGAACCGGCGACTCCTCGAGGCGGTAAACCGTGACGGTCGCGTGTTCCTGTCACATACCGCTGTCGGTGGTCGCTTCGCCCTCCGTCTGGCGGTGGGGAGCGCGAGGGGCACGGAAGCATCGGTGATTGAGGCGTGGCACATTCTCAAGGACCAGTATGACCAAATGGCAGCGGACTGAATGAAAGGCATCTCATGATCGAAGTCGGCGATATGGCTCCGGATTTCGAGCTTCCATCCGACCGCGGTGACGCGGTTCGACTGAGCGATTTGAGGGGAACGCGGGTCATCCTGTTCTTCTACCCGAGGGACGACACCCCGGGCTGCACGAAGGAGGCTTGTGGCTTCCGGGACGCCATGCCGGCGATCGTGGAACGCAACGCCACGGTGCTCGGTGTGAGCGCGGATCCCGTGGCCTCCCACGAGCGTTTTCGTGACAAGTACGAACTGAACTTCCCGCTCCTGGCGGATGTCGATCACGCAGTCGCCGAGGCCTACGGCGCCTGGGGAACGAAGAAGTTGTACGGCAGGGAGTACGAGGGAATCCTCCGCTCCACGTTCCTGATTGGAGTCGACGGACGACTCGAGAAGGCGTACCGGCGAGTCAGGCCCGCGGAGCACGCGGCTGAAGTGGTGGCGGAGCTCGGCGAGTGACCGGCCTGGGGAGGATCGCCCGACGGCCGGCCCTGCGACTGCCGGCCCTGGTGCTGACACTGGGCGCACTCGCCGGGGCCGAACCGGCCGGTGCACAGGAATCGAGCTCGGCCGAGTCGTGGGTGGTCCCAACCGTGCAATCGGTGATCCTCGAGCGCGCCGATCGATCCCGGTCCCGGGGGGACGAGGACGCCCCGATTCGAATCGTCGAGATCTCGGATTTCGAGTGCCCGTTCTGTGCCCGATTCTACCAGGAATCCTATCGGGCCATCGACAGTCTGTACGTGCAGACCGGCATCGCTCGATACCTGTGGATCTCGTTTCCCAACTCTACGCACGCTCGCGCCTGGCCGGCCATCGAGGCGGCGTTCTGCGCCGGGGCCGCCGGCCGGTTCTGGCCCATGCACGACGTGTTGTTCGAGCGACGCGAAGAGTGGGCGGAATCGCCGGACCCGAACGCTCTGTTTCTCGGCTATGCGGAGGGGATCGGGGTCGACAGGGAGTCGTTTGCCGCCTGCCTGAGGAATGACCAGACGGCTCCCCTTCAGGTGCGCGACTACGAATCCGCGATTGCCGCCGGGGTCACCAGCACCCCGTTCTTCGTGGTGGGCGACAGCGTCGCCATACGGGGGGCGGTCCCACTGGAGACGTTTCGCTCGGCCATCGACAGCGTGCTGGTGCTTCGGGGCCACGATCCTCCCTGACGCTGGCAGCCTGCCGTGGGCGCCCTACCTCTCGCCGGCCGAGAGTCTTTGAAACACGAGCCGCATCCCCTCGATGGCGGCCGCCGCCGTGCGGGCTCCATCGTCGAACTTCATGGAGAGCTCGCGCTCTCCAGTCCCGGCGAGGAGTATCTCGAGAGTGAAGTGGACCGAGACGCCCGCCGGTCTCACTTCCGCCGTCCGATCGGCCCATCCGTCCTCGGAAGCGTCGAGGGCACCCTCGATGTGAACCTCCACCACGTCACATGCGCCTCCAACCTCCTGGGCCATTACAGCCAGACGTCGGGCCAGCGCCTCGTTTGATTCACGATCCGAACGCCGCTCCTCCATCCAGAGCGTGGGCGGGGCGACATCGAGGGCCAGGTAGCCCAGGCGCACGTCCGGGTGGAACCCGAGGCCTGGAATGAGCGCATCGGGCGCCGGCTCGGCCTCCCCGAACGGCTCATCGTCCGCCTCCCACGACAGATAGGAGAGGAGACCCTCCGGACCGATCGCCGCGGCCGCCACGGCAACCTCATCGAGCGACAGTTCGACGAGCGCTGAAGGTGCATGCAGGGCGTCGATGGCCCCGGATTCCATGATGTCCAACTCCGACTGGTCGTAGGCCAGGCACCGGAAGAACCACGACGAGGGCTCCTGGCGACCCTCGAACTCGTCCCGCACGCCAAGGCCGGCGCCGCGGAGGGCGCTGAGCAGATTGTACGCAATCTGGTGCCGGGTGAAGTTGGGCAAGGTCCCTCCTAGCGACCTATCATGATGTGGGCCCACGGAGTCCCTGGCAGCATGAGCCAGGGGCTGTCTCCGTCAGGCCGCGATGGGAGCCCCAGTTCTTCGGCCGTCGCTCCGGGAACGTACACCACTGTGAGTCTCCGTGCCCCTTCGAGGTCCCCGGGCCCTTGCTCGGCACTGAGTGAGAAGAGCGAAGCCCGGGCCGGCATCACGAACTCACCCGCCTGCAGGGCCGCATAGCGCGCGTCCATGATTTCCTGCCTGCCCATCCCGGCCGCCTTCAGCCGGCGACCCAGCGACATGAAGCCGTCGAGACTGCGATGGTAGCACGCGACGTGGAACACCGGGGCCGAGGGGTCGTCAGCCAGACAGATCAGCTCGTTCGTTCCCTCGCGCAACAGGGTAAGTGGATCCTCCTTGAGTGCTTCCCCGCCATACCCGAGCACGGTAGCGCCCTCCTGCAGGGAGGGGGGGGCCGCGAGCACGGCCTGCTCGACCTGCGCTCCCGGATTCGGAACGGCCGACTCCTGCGCAATCGCCCCGGGGGTTTGAAGCCCCAGGACGAGGAGCGTCCCGACGACTCGAAATCGCATGCTTGCCACCTCCTCTTGTCACTTTGTCCCGCCCCGGGATAGCTTGACCCGTCACAGCACCGAGGTCGAACCGCGTCGTCCCTCCATTGGGGGGGCGGATCCTCAGAAAGGTACGACAATCGGCACCTTAGAGGCACATTACACCCTCCGGCCGGGTGCGGGACGCCTTGTCCCGGCAATCGTTCGTTGCGGCACGCTTCTCGCTGTCCAGCGGGGGAATTGTGCTCGCTGTAGCCACCACCGGCGAATGGAAAGGGAGAGGTACCCCCCTCCCGGTAGAGGTCATCGAGGCAGCGCCCGGTGACCGGCACGGTTGAACCCTACATGAGAGCGAACAACCCATGCGAATAGCTGTCCCGAAGGAGCATACGCCGCTCGATCAGCGCGTGGCCATGACCCCGCAGGCGATCAAGCGTCTTGCTTCGGACGAGATCCAGTTCGTCGTGGAGAGCGGGGCCGGGCTCGGAGCCTCCTTCACAGACGAGGAGTACCGCGAAGCCGGCGCCGAGATCGTCCAGGACCCGAAAGCCCTGTTCGACGGCGCGGACGTGGTCACGAAGATCAACGGCCCGGTCAAGAGAGAGGACGGGACGGACGAAGTCGAGCTGATCCCGGCCGGAGCCCTTTTCCTGGCCCAGATGCGACCGCACGAGAACTCGGATGTGCTGAGCCGGCTCGCCGAGCGTGGCGTGACCTCGTTCTCGATGGAACTGATGCCGCGCACGACGCTGGCCCAGCGCATGGACTGCCTGTCTGCGTTCAGCACCGTGGCCGGCTACATGGCCGTAGTCCGGGGCGCCGAGGCGGGAAGCAAGTTCTTCCCCATGCTCACCACGGCAGCGGGGACGATCCCTCCGGCGCACGTGTTCATCATCGGCGCCGGCGTGGCAGGCCTGCAGGCCATCGCCACCGCGCGCCGACTCGGTGCCGTGGTCGAGGGCTTCGATATCAGGCCCGAGACCAAGGAACAGGTCGAGAGCCTCGGGGCGACGTTCGTCGAGTGGGAGGGCGCCTCCGACGACATGCAGACCGAGGGTGGCTACGCCAAGGAAGTATCGGACGAGGAAGAGGAACGGGAGCGACAGCTCCTGTCCGACCATATCGCGATGTCCGACGTGGTCGTCACCACCGCGCTCGTTCCGGGCCGTCCGGCGCCGAAGCTCATTTCCGAGGATATGGTCAAGGGAATGAAGCCGGGTTCGGTGATCGTGGACCTCGCGGCCGAGACGGGCGGCAACTGTGAGCTGACGGTGAAGGGTGAGGTCGTCGAGCGCCACGGAGTCATCATTCTTGGGCAGACGGACCTGGCAGCGTCTCTTCCGGTTCACGGCAGCCTGATGTACGGCCGCATTGTGTCGGTCCTCCTGCAGCACATCATGAACGACGAGGGCAAGATCGTCATCGACCTCGATGAAGAGATCACGTCCGGGATCACGGTTACGCACGACGGAAATGTGAGGTATCAGCAATGACCGGTACGATTCTCATCAGCGTGTATGTCTTCGTGCTGGCGATGTTCGTCGGCTTCGAGGTCATCACGAAGGT
>JAMJQV010000395.1 GCA_023554435.1 Gemmatimonadota bacterium
CGGACATCGTGATCGAGGGATACATCGACCCGTCCGAGGACCTGGTGATGGAGGGCCCGTTCGGGGACCACACCGGCTTCTACTCGGAGGCGGACCTGTACCCGCTGGTGCACGTCGAGGCCATCACGATGCGCGAGAAGCCGGTGTATCCGGCCACCATCGTCGGCCGGCCTCCGATGGAGGACTTCTGGCTCGGGTACGCGACGGAGAGGATCTTCCTTCCTCTCCTCCAGATGACGTCGCCCGAGGTGGTGGATTATCACATGCCGCCCGAGGGGATCTTCCACAACCTGGTCCTCGTGTCGATCCGCAAGGACTATCCGGGACAGGCGTACAAGGTGATGCAGGGCCTGTGGGGACAGGGGCTGATGTCGCTGGCGAAGGTCATCGTCGTCGTGGACGACTGGGTGGACGTGCGAAACGTCCCCGAGGCCTGGTGGGTGGCTCTCAACAACATCGATCCGGAGCGTGACGTGATGTTCACCCGCGGGCCGATCGACGTGCTGGATCATGCGTCGCGGCGCTTCACCTTCGGCTCGAAGATGGGGATCGACGGGACGAAGAAGTGGCCGGAGGAGGGTTTCGACCGCAACTGGCCGGAAGTGATCGAAATGGACCCGGCCACGCGCGAAGCGGTGGACGCGATGTGGTCCGAGCTGGGGATCGAGCTTCCTTGAGCGCAGCCGAATCCCGGGCGGTCCGGTACGCCCGCTTCGTCAAGCTGGAACACACCGGTTTCGCGCTTCCTTTCGCCCTCGTCGGGGCCATCCTGGCCTCGTACCGCTTTCCCGTAACCGTCTGGGACGTGCTGTGGATCGTCGTGGCCTTTACGGCGGCCCGTTTCGCGGCCATGGCATTCAACCGGGTGGTCGACCGCGACTTCGACGCCCGCAACCCGCGCACGGCGGGGCGAGAGATCCCCACCGGAGCCATATCGGTCCGGGAAGGGAAGCTGGCCGTCGTCGTGGCCTCGGCGGTGTTCGTATTCGCGGCGGGGATGTTGAACCCGCTGTGCCTGGCCCTCTCTCCGGTGGCCCTGGCCGCCGTCCTCGGGTACAGCTACGCCAAGCGCTACACCTCGGCGACCCACATCATTCTGGGGCTGGCCGATGGAATCGCGCCCTCCGCGGGCTACCTGGCGATCGCCGGACAGTGGAGCGACCCCTGGATGCTGCTCCCGATCCTGACGCTGGCCGTGGGCCTGTGGATCGGTGGCTTCGACATTCTCTACTCCATGCAGGACGTCGAGACGGATCGCCGCCTCGGCCTCCATTCGATCCCCGCCCGGTACGGGATCCGGTGGGCCCGCTGGTTCGCGGCGGCGTTTCACGTCGGCACGGTCATCTGTCTGCTGGCGGTGCCGATCATGGTGCCGGAGCTGGGTGCCGGGTACATGGTGGCGCTGCTCGTGACCACGGCCCTGATTGGGGTGGAGCACGGGCTGGTGGACCCCGAGTCGCCGGAGTCCATTCACCACGCGTTCTTCACGATCAACGTGTGGATCGCCTCGGCATTCGCGATCCTGGTGCTGCTGGATCGTATACTGTGAGGATCGTAGCGGCCGCGAGGATGGCCGAGGGCGCGAACGGCGCGTGACCGGAGACCGAGGCGCATGAGCGAGAAACGTTGGATCGTAGGGGTTACGGGGGCGTCGGGGGCACCGTACGCCGTGCGTCTTCTGGGTGCACTGGTCGAGCTGAACGTGCCGGCGGACGTGATCGTCTCGGCGCACGGGTGGCGGTTGTTCGCCCACGAGACGGGCATAGGGGGCGAGCAGGAGTTGCTCCAGGCGATCGGGGGAAGCGGGTCGCTGGAGTTCTACGACAACGGGGACCGGGGAGCCCGCCCGGCCTCGGGCTCGGCCCCGTACAAGGGCCTGGTGATATGCCCCTGTTCCATGGGCAGCCTGTCGGGCATCGCGAACGGCAATTCCCGCAGCCTCATCGAGCGGGCCTCGGATGTCACGCTGAAGGAGCGTCGGCGGCTGGTGGCCGTGGTTCGTGAGACGCCACTCTCAGCAATCCACCTGGAGAACATGCTCAAGCTCGCGAGACTCGGCGCCGTGATTATGCCGGCCTCGCCAGGGTTCTATCACGGCCCGCGGGACGTCGGTGACCTGGTGGACTTCGTGGTCGCACGGGTCCTGGATCACATGGACGTGGAGCATGCCATCGGGTACAGGTGGACCGGGGAGGAAGAGGCCCGGGATGGCTGAGGGGACGCCAGCGGGACGGCGGCCTGCAGCCCGGGTGGGGCTCATCAGCGACACCCACGGCCACCTGCGGGCCGCCGTGTTCGATGCTCTCGCCGGAGTGGAGAGGGTGATCCACGCCGGTGACGTGGAGGATCCGGACCACCTCACGGACCTCGGAGTCATCGCGCCGGTGACCGCGGTCGCCGGGAACGTCGACAGGCCTGCCGTCCGCGCCGTAGCGCCGGACGAAGCCCAGGTGGACGTCGGGGGCGTGCGCGTTGCGGTAATCCACGGCCACCAGGTGCACCCGGACTACCGGCGTCTCGTGGCCCGCTTTCCCGACGCGCGGGTGATCGTGCACGGGCATACGCACGTCCCCCGCTGCGATTCCGTGGGCGATGTCCTGATCGTCAATCCGGGTGCGGCGGGCAAGGCGCAGAAGGGCTATCCTCCGACCGTGGCGATCCTGGAGGTAGCGGACGGCGTGCCCGCCGTGCGGCACGTGGAGCTGGAGACGACGACCGACTGAGGGTCTGCCTCAGCGTTGGCAGGAAGGGCAGTAGAAGGTACTGCGGCCCGCCTGGACGATTCGCTCGATGGTCTCACCGCAGGTCCGGCAGGGCTCGCCGTCTCGCCCGTACACATCCAGGCTGGCCTGAAACTCGCCTGACCTTCCGTTCACGGCCCGGTAGTTCTGGAACGAGGTCCCGGCCTGTTGGATCGCTTCCCGCAGGACGCCTCGCACCGTCCGGTGCAGGCGCTTTACCTCGTCAG
>JAMJQV010000396.1 GCA_023554435.1 Gemmatimonadota bacterium
GATCCAGAGGCGGATCACCGTTGAGCTCAACGTTCGCGGACGGGACATAGCTTCCGTCGTCGGCGACGCGCGGGAAGCAATCGCCGGAGACATAACCCTGCCGCCGGGCTACACTCTGCAGTGGGGAGGGCAGTTCGAGAACCTCGAAAGGGCCTCCCGCCGGCTTATGGTCGTCGTCCCTCTGGCCCTGCTTCTCATCTTCGTGCTGTTGCACGGCGCCTTCAATGCCGCTCGGCCGGCCCTGCTGATCTTCCTGAACGTACCGTTCGCCGCTGTCGGAGGCGTGTTCGCGCTGGCTCTGCGCGGAATGCCCTTCAGCATCTCTGCCGGCGTCGGCTTCATCGCTCTGTTCGGCGTCGCCGTGCTGAACGGCGTCGTTCTGGTCTCGTACATCAGGAAGATCGAGAAGGAGAAGGGGCTCGCAGTATCCGAGGCGGTGCACGAGGCCGCCCTGGTCCGGATGAGGCCCGTGCTCATGACAGCCCTGGTCGCAGCACTCGGATTCGTTCCGATGGCACTGGCGCACGGCTCAGGGGCCGAAGTACAGCGGCCGTTGGCTACAGTCGTGATCGGTGGCCTTGTCACGTCGACCCTGCTCACACTCTTCGTGCTGCCGACGATCTACTCGTGGTTCGTGGGAGCGCGAGTCGAGATCGAGGTTTAGGAGACGGACCATGAAAGAAATCAAGGCTATCATCCAACCGTTCATGCTGGGCAAGGTCTGCGAGGCGCTGTCCCAGATCGCAGACCTGCCGGGGATCACGGCGTCAGATGTCGTCGGCTGGGGAAAGGCACGGAAGGTAGACAGTGACGATACATCGGAGGTGTCGGGCAAGACGTTCGCGAAGAGGACCAAGGTAGAGATCGTAGTTCCGGATGCGTTGACGGACGCGGTCGTCGAGACGATCGCCGAGTCGGCGAGAACCGGCAACGTCGTCGATGGCAGAATCTTCGTCTACGGGGTGTCTGACGTCGTGAGGATCCGGACGGGAGAGCACGGTGAGTCAGCCATCTGAAGGGAAAGCGTCGTCTCCCGTTTCGGCACGCGCGCGTCCCTCGCCTTGGGGGACAGCGGAGGCGAAGCGTACGTACGTATCCGGCGCTCTCTGGATTCTGGGCATTCTGCTGGCGCTTGGGAGTGGGAGCGCGGATGCGGCTGGTTGGCTCCGCATCCGCTTGGATCCGGCCGGGCTGGTGTTTCTCGCGGCTGCACTGATCGGAGGCTGGAACTTCTTCCCGAAGGGGCTGCGTTCCGCCCGCACCCTGAAGCTCGATATGAACTTCCTCATGACCATCGCTATTACTGGCGCTTTGCTCATCGGGGAACCCCTGGAGGCGGCGGCCATCGCCTTCCTGTTCTCGCTGGCGGAGCTTCTTGAACACTCGGCTGTAGTGCGGGCCCGTGATTCAGTGGACCTGTTGGTTCGGCTGAACCCGGAGCGAGCGTCGGTGCTCGACCCGAGCGGAAAGGAGCGGCAGGTACCGACGAAGGACCTGACGCGTGGACACATAGTGCGAGTCCGCCCCGGCGAGAAGATACCCATCGACGGAACTGTTCTCAGGGGGGAATCGGCGGTGAACGAAGCCAACCTTACGGGGGAATCGAAACCGGTACCTAAGGCGGCGGGCGATGCGGTTTACGCCGCGACGCTCAATTACGATGGATTCCTCGAGATTGAAGCGAGCACAGACGCAAGCGACACGACCCTGGCCCGTATCGTCCGCGTGGTCCGGGAGGCGCAGACCCGGCGCTCGCCCACTGAGCAGTTCGTGAAGAAGTTTGCCCGCTACTACACCCCGATCGTGACGGTGCTCGCCGCGCTGACCATGCTCATTCCTCCGCTCATAGGGCTCGGGACCGGTCTAACATGGTTCGTGAGAGGGCTCACACTTCTCGTGATCGCGTGTCCATGTGCTCTCGTCATCGCGACGCCCGTCACGGTCGTCAGTGGCCTTACGAGCGCTGCGCGCCACGGTGTCTTGATCAAGGGAGGAGAATACCTGGAGGCCCTCGGCGGTACGTGCGCGATGGCCTTCGACAAGACAGGCACCCTGACCTTCGGGCGCCTCACGGTGACTGACGTGCTTCCTTTCGGCGATCTGTCCGCCGAGGAGGTGCTGCACCTGGCCTCCGTAGTGGAGACGCGTTCGGAACACCCGATCGCCAGAGCCATCGTTGCCAGAGCTGATGCGGCGGGAGCATCAACGGCCGCGAGATCGGAGCCAATCGTGGCCGAGTTCACGGCGCGCCCCGGCCGCGGCGTCATAGCGCAAGTCGACGGGAGCGAAGTCATAGTAGGAACCACGGAACTGTTCGAGCAGGAAAGGTGGCCCAACTGGAATTCGCAGCAGACGGGCCGCCTCGATGCGCTCGAGAGCGAGGGCAAGACGGTGGTGGCGGTGGGCCGGAACGGGAGGCTGGTGGGCCTTATCGCCCTGGCAGACGAGATCCGGCCCGAGTCGGCGCTGGTGCTCAGGAGCCTCAGAGCTCTGGGCATCCACGAGCAGATCCTTCTCACAGGAGACCACGAGCGCGTTGCGCGAGCCGTTGGACACCGTGTCGGGATAGACACCGTTATGGCTTCGCTGCTGCCGGAGGAGAAGGTCGAAGCAATGAAGGAGTTGAACACCCGCCACAGTGGCACGGCGATGCTGGGTGACGGTGTCAACGACGCTCCCGCCCTGACCGCGGCAACCGTGGGCATAGCGATGGGTGGCGCGGGATCCCCGGCGACGATCGAGACCGCCGACGTCACTCTGATGGCTGACGACCTCAACATGCTGCCGTACGCAGTCCGAATCTCCAGGCTGGCTCGGCGACTTGTCCGATTCAACATCGTTCTCGCCCTGGGACTGAAGATTCTGCTCGCGGTCGGGGCGGTAACTGGCGCGGTGAGCCTGTTGGTTGCCGTGCTCGTTGGCGACATGGGAGCCAGTCTGGCGGTAACGCTGAACGCGATGCGGCTCGCGAATCTAAGGCCGTGAAAGGTCGAGTGGGATTTCATGATGGAGAGTCAGGCAATGGGAGTGACCAACCCGAGGTTTCTGTCGTCTATAGTAGGCGACCTGAATCGCCTGCCCTATGTCGGACCCTGACAACACATCCACAATCAGACGGAGAAGTGACGTGACCAACCTTCGCAGAAGTGCTGCACTCGTTCTTGCCGCGATTGCCCTGGTGGGACTCAACGCCTGTGACGACGATCCAACCGGGGCTACCTCGGACGACGAGGTAGCTATTCTCAGCGTGTCGCCGGCTGGCGGCACCACGAACGTGGACGCCGCGACACCGGTCGCGGTCGAGTTTGATCACCCGATGGCCGATGGGATGGAAGCGTACTGTGCTCTTCACCAGGGCGGCTTGGACGGCACCGAAGTACCGGGTCATTGGGAGTGGTCAGAGAACAATCACCGGCTGACTTTCACACCAGATCAACCGTTCGAGCATGCGCACGAGTTTACCCTCCACGTGGGTGGAGGAATGCAGGACGAGCAAGGCCACCAAATGAACTTCGAGCAGTACGGCCATGGAATGGGCGGTAACTGGGTAGAGGAACACATGTTCGGCCCGGGTGGCGGAATGATGGGCGACCACAACCACATGGGCGACGGGTGGCGGCACCAGAACGGCATGTACGGCATGACGTTCTCGTTCACGACCGCTCCGTAGATCGATTTCGCATCTTGCTCGTGGCCCTACCTGCCGTGTGGGGTCGCGGGCACTCACAGACAACAAGATGGCCAGGGAGAGGTGCCGTGAATCGTCGGGATTTCGTGAGAGCCGTGAACGCATCGGCGGGTCTGTGGGTCGCGGGGCCAGCGATCTGGAGCGTCGGATGCAACGGGACGGACGGGGCTCTTGGTCCAGCGGATCCGGAAGGGCCGGCAGCGCCAGATGACCCCCCGCTGACGCCTGATGATCCGGCGTTCTCGGGACGATATAGGCTTCCTGTGCCGGAGACGATCCACCCGTCATCGATCACGATCTCGGCTCAGCCGTCCACGGTATCCCTGGGTGAAGATGCGAGTCTCGAAGCGTGGGCGTTCGAAGGTTCCGTTCCAGGGCCGACTCTGAGAGCTCGCGCCGGAGAACGTCTCCACATCGTCTTCCAGAACGGGATCGGTGAGGAGAGCATCGTCCACTGGCACGGTCTGGATGTACCGGATCACGCGGACGGCCATCCGCGGCTCGCGGTACACAACGGTGTGTCGTACACGTACGACTTCAGTATCAGAAGTCGTGCGGGGACGTACTGGTATCACCCTCATCCACACGGTCGAACAGGCCCGCAAACCTACATGGGCCTCGCCGGCTTTTTCATCGTGGACGATCCCGAGGACGAGGCCCTGGGGCTACCAGCGGGTGTTCGCGAGGTACCGCTGGTGATCCAGGACAAGCGGCTGAACGGAAGCGGACAGTTCATCTACCAGCCCTTCGGTCCTGATCTCATGAATGGCTACCTTGGCGATTCGCCCTTCGTGAACGGAGCGCCCTTCCCATACCTGGAGGTGGACAGGGCGCTCTACCGGCTCAGGATTCTGAACGGCTCGAATGCCCGCATCTACGATCTCGCCCTCAGCGACGGGAGCCCGCTTGTGTTGATCGGGACGGACGGCGGGCTTCTCGAGAGCGCGGTCACACTCAACCGGATCTTCCTCGGCCCGGCCGAGCGCGTGGACGTCCTCGTCGACTTCTCATCGAAATCGGGCGAAGAGCGGGTGCTCCTGCAGTCGAAGCCCTTCCAGCTTTCCGGCGGAATGGGAATGGGCATGGGCTCTGGCCAGGGGCGGTCGATGGATCTCATGGAGTTCGTGGTCCGCGACGGTGACGCCGATACGAGGTCCATCCCGACAGCACTGGCCACGCTGCCGGCACCACCCTCGACAGCCGGCGCACCTGTGCGGCAATTCCGCTTCAGCAGCCACATGATGAATCACCTGATCAATGGCCGGTCGTTCGGAATGGAGCGAGTGGATCACAGGATCGCCCTGGGCGACGTCGAGGTCTGGAGGTTCGTCAATGACAGCGGAATGCCCCACCCTGTACACATGCACGCCGGCAGCTTC
>JAMJQV010000044.1 GCA_023554435.1 Gemmatimonadota bacterium
CTACTTCAGCGAAGACCTGGATCAGCTGTCTCTGGTGTCGTTTGGCACCCGCGGCGACACGCGGCTCCCCCTCCAGGCCCCGTTCCGAACGGCCGCGAAGAACCAGATCGACGGCATGAGGTCGGTGGGCTGGACGAACACCGCCGAGGGTCTTCAGCTGGCCTATCAGCAGGTGACCGGCGAGGCGGCACGTGAGACGGCGGTGAAGGTGGTCGTGTTCTTCACCGATGGCCGACCCACGGCCTTCCGGGGGACGATCGGTGGAGAGCGGAGAATCCTGGCCGTCGCCGCAACGGCGAAGAACGTGGTGCGAGGCTATTGGGACAATCCGGACAGGATCCCGATGGACCGCTGGCTGAGGCCCGCGGAGGACGCGTGCCGGGACGTCGTCAACTGCCAGGAGTGGACGGAAGCGGGCCACCCTCCGCACGGCCCGGTCGGGCGCAGCATCGCGAGGAACATGGCGTCTTCCGCCGCTGACCGGATTCGTAGTGAAGGCGCTTACGTCTACACCATTGGCCTCGGCAACCCACTCGCGTCTTCGGAACTGGCGCGACCGGACATGGACTTCCTGGCCGCCCTGGCCAACGAGCACGGGAGGGTGAGTTCCAGCCAGCCGAGTGGAAGAGCGTACTTCGCGCCTTCGGCCGAGGACCTGCGTGCGGTATTCCGGCAGGTGGCTTCAGACCTGGTCATCCGGTTGTCCCGCTAGGCCCGTGACGCGTGGCGGGTAGGGTGCGGCGACGCGGGGACGTCGCCCCTGCCCGCCATGTGCCCTTCCCCTTCAGGGCAGCCACGCCTCGCCGTTCCAGCACATCTCCCAGAACTGCCATTCGTAGCGGCTCGAGAGCACGAACAGGTGCGTCAGCCGGTCACGCTTCGCGGCGGACGCTCCTTCGGCCAGTCGGTCCATCTCGGAGCGCAGCCACTCCGCGGCGAGCCTGAATTCCTCGGACGAGTACTGCTCGATCCAGTCGGCGTATCGCTGATCTGCCGGAAGCTCGCCGGCCACCATCTCCTGAGCGATGTGGACGTAGCCCCAGGCGCACGGCAGGAGGGCGGCGACGAGGTCTGCCAGGTCACCATCCGCCGCCGTCCGGACGAGGAAGTCCGTGTAGGCCCGGGTCGTGGGCCACATGGTCTCCTGCTCCAGGTCCGAAACGCTGATCCCGAAACGGGCGGCGTATTCCCGATGGAGCTCCATCTCGGTGTTCAGGGTGAGGTGCAGGGCCGCGGCATACCACCCCATCGACGCGAGCCGATCGCTTCGTGCCGCCGCCCACGCGAACACGCGGGAGAACTCTGCCAGGTAGAGGTAGTCCTGGCGCACCCAGCGTTCGAAAACCGCGGGCTCCAGCGTGCCGTCGGCAATTCCTCGCACGAACGGGTGGGCTGCCTGCGCGTCCCACACATCTCTGGCCGCCTCGTACAGCTCGTCAGTGAAGGTCAACGCGCTCTCTCGTCTCGTCAGGTCAGCGCCTGGTTCGTCGATGGAATGCCCGGCCAACCTTCGCCGGTCATGGCCATCTCCCAGAACGCGATCTCGTAGCGCACGGTGGTCTCGAAGGCCTCGACCATTCGGTGAAGGCGATCGGGACCGGCCTCGGCTGCCAGCTTGTCCAGTTCGACTTCCAGGTAGGCCACGTACGCCGCGAACTCGGGACCGGCCCAGTTCTCGACGAAAGGCCACCACGGTGAGGAACGCTCCAACCCGTCGCGCACCATCCTCCAGGAGTCGTGGTAGGCTCTCTCGGCCGCGTACAGGACCGTGTACGCCTCTTCGTACGACGCGTTCTGCGCCGTCGCCAGCAGGAACTGGATGTAGGCGTGCGTGGTGAAGGAGGGCTGGGTACCCCTGATCTCCACTCCCACCGCGTCCGCCCGCTCCTCGAACAGGCGCAGCTCCCGTATCAGGGCTCCGATCGCCTGAGTCATGGGCTCCCAGTGACTGGCGGGCCCCTTGGGAATCAGCGCCGCGAGGAAAGGGATCGCCGCCTCGACGAACAGGTAGTCCTGCCTCATCCACGAAGCGAAGGTCTCGTGCGGGATGGTCCCATCCCGGGTCTGCAGGAGGAACGGATGGCTGAGCATGCGGTCCCACAGGGGAGCGAGCCTGGTCCGTTGAGTCTCGCAGAAGCTCATGGGCCTGCATCCTCCGATCCGGAGTCCGCACGGTACAGGACCACGTGCGCCTTCTCCAGCGTCACCAGACCGCCACCGATCATCCGGTCCATCAAGGGAAGGACCTCCCGGATCTTTTCTTCCGTGTCCACCACCTCGACGATGATCGGGAGGTCCATGGACAGGCGGAGCAGGCTGCCGGTGTGAATCCGTGCGCTGGCGCCGAAACCAGCGATACCCTGCACCACGGACGCGCCGGCGCAGCCGTGTTCACGGAGCATTCGCAGCAGCGCTTGATACAGCGGCATCCCCTTGTAGGACCCGTCCGTGCAGCGATCCCCCTCACCGATGAAGATTCGCATTAGAGTTCGGTCACCCTCGAACGCCTTCATGCGGCTCCTCCCGCTCGTGCAAACGCCGTGACCAGCGCCATCCCGGCCACCATCGCGATCAGTCCCAGCGCGACGCTACCGCCCATGTACAGGCCCGCTCGAAGCCACTGCCCTTCCTGGAGGAGCGCCACGGTCTCGTAGCTGAACGTGCTGAACGTGGTGAACGCCCCCAGGACTCCGATCGTCAGGAAGGGGCGGACTTCCGGAGAGACGGCCGAGACCTGGAGCCACCGGATCACCATGCCGAGCGCCAGGCAGCCAACGAGATTCACGATGAGTGTACCCCAGGGGAAGTTCTCTCCCATCCGGTCGTAAACCCACCCGCTGATGCCGTACCGGGCGAGAGCCCCCAGGGCCCCGCCGAGGGCGACGTACGCGAGCGTCACGATCCGTCGCCCCGGAGAGTCAACTCGCCTTGAGGAGCGCCTTCATGTAGTCGCGATTGAGCATCGCGATCACATCGATCTTGATCTCCTTCGGGCAGGCGTTCTCGCATGCCCCGTGATTCGTGCACGTGCCGAAGCTCTCGGCCTCCATGGTCAGGATCATGTCGAGCACCCTGCCGTAGCGCTCGGGCTGACCCTGCGGCAACAGATTGAGGTGCGCGGCCTTGGCCGAGGTGAACAACATGGCCGATGCGTTCGGGCAGGCGGCCACGCACGCACCGCACCCGATACAGGACGCCGCGTCCATCGACTTCTCGGCGTTCACCTGCACCACCGGGATGGCGTTCGCATCCGGGGCGCTTCCCGTCCGCACGCTGATGTAGCCGCCCGCGGCTACGATGCGATCGAAGGCCGCGCGATCCACCATCAGGTCCTTCTGGACCGGAAAACCGTCCGCCCGCCACGGTTCGATCCAGATCTCGTCCCCGTCGCTGTACTCGCGCATGTGGAGCTGGCACACGGTGGTGCGCTTCCACGGTCCATGCGGCCGGCCGTTGATCACCATTCCGCACGTGCCACAGATCCCCTCCCGACAATCGCTGTCGAAGACGATTGGATCCTCACCCTTTTCCTCGAGGTCTTCGTTGACCACGTCCAGCATCTCGAGGAACGACATGTGTTCGCTGGCGTCCGTTTCGTACGTGACGAACTGCCCTCTCGCCGAGGGCCCCGCCTGCCGCCAGACGTGAAGTTTGAGTTTCATTACTTGTAGCTCCTCTGCGTGGGAGGAACGTTTTCAAACTCGAGGGGCTCCCGGTGCTCGCGCGGCGCCGTGTCCGCGCCGGTGTACTCCCACACGGTCACATGCGTGAAGTTCTCGTCGTCGCGCAGGGCCTCGCCTTCCGGCGTCTGGTGCTCCTCCCGGAAATGCCCTCCGCATGACTCCTCTCGCACCAGCGCGTCGAGACACATGACCTCCGCCAGTTCCAGGAAGTCCGCCACACGACCCGCGCGCTCGAGCGTCTGGTTGATCGACCCCCCTTCGCCCACGACCTTCGCGTTCTCCCAGAACTCCTGCCGGAGAACGGGAATCTTTTCCAGGGCCTCCTTGAGACCGGTAGCGTTGCGGCCCATGCCGCAGTTGTCCCAGACGATCCGGCCCAGCTCCTTGTGGAAGGAGTTGATCGTGCGGTCGCCGTCCAGGGCCAGCAGTCGATCGATCCGCGACTCGACCTCCTCCACCGTGCCCCTGACTTCCTGGTTGTCCTCGGCAACCGGGTCCAATTTCGCCTGCGCCAGGTAGTCGGCGATCGTGTACGGCAGGACGAAGTAGCCGTCCGCCACGCCCTGCATGAGGGCGCTCGCGCCGAGCCGGTTGGCCCCGTGGTCCGAGAAGTTCGCTTCTCCGATCGCGTACAGGCCCGGCACCGTGGTCATGAGATTGTAGTCCACCCACAGTCCGCCCATCGTGTAGTGGGGCGCCGGGTAGATGCGCATGGGGACCCTGTAGGGATCCTCGCCCGTGATACGCTCGTACATCTCGAACAAGTTTCCGTACCGCGCTTCGATCACGTCGGCCCCGAGGCGCTGGATGGCGTCCTCGAAGTCCAGGTATACACCGAGCTTCGTCTCGCCGACTCCCTTCCCCTGGTCGCACATGTCCTTGGCGCGCCGTGACGCCAGGTCCCTGGGTACCAGGTTTCCGAAGGCCGGATACATGCGCTCGAGGTAGTAGTCGCGCTGGTCCTCGGGAATGTCCCCGGGGGCGCGGTCGTCATCCACCTGCTTCGAGACCCAGATGCGACCGTCGTTGCGCAGCGACTCGCTCATCAGCGTGAGCTTCGACTGGTAGTCGCCCGCCACCGGAATGCAGGTCGGATGGATCTGCGTATAGCACGGGTTGGCGAATCCGGCCCCGCGCCGATACGCCCGCCATGCCGCCGTGACGTTGCAGTACATGGCGTTCGTGGACAGGTAGAACGCGTTCGAGTAGCCACCCGTGCCGAGGGCCACCGCATCGGCGAGATGGACCTCGATCTTCCCGGTAACCAGGTGCCGCGTCACGATGCCGCGGGCCTGCCCGTCCACCAGTACGACATCCAGCATCTCGCACTGATTATACAACTTAACCTGCCCCTTATGAACCTCTTTCATAAGAGCCTGGTACGCTCCGAGAAGCAACTGCTGGCCCGTCTGTCCACGCGCGTAGAACGTCCGTGACACCTGCGCTCCACCAAACGAGCGATTGTCCAGCAATCCACCGTACTCGCGGGCGAACGGGATGCCCTGCGCCACACACTGGTCGATGATCTCGTTGGAGACCTCGGCCAGCCGATACACGTTGGCTTCCCGCGCGCGGAAATCACCGCCCTTCACCGTGTCGTAGAACAGCCGGAAGACGCTGTCGCCATCTCCCTGGTAATTCTTCGCCGCGTTGATCCCGCCCTGGGCCGCGATGCTGTGCGCCCGCCGCGGGCTGTCGTGGTAGGTGAAGCAGCTCACGTGATAGCCCAGCTCGGCCAGCGTGGCAGACGCCGATGCGCCGGCGAGACCGGATCCCACGACGATCACGTGGTACTTCCTCTTGTTCGCCGGGTTTACCAGCTTCATGTCGAACTTGTGCTTCGTCCACTTCTGGTCGATCGGACCGGAGGGGACCTTCGAGCGCAGCTCCATGTCTCCCTCCCTTCTACTGGAGAATCCCGGTGTAAACGGCCACCGGGAATGACAGGTTGACGAGCACCACCAGGAGGGCCACGCCGATGGCTACGGGCTCGCGCCATCGCTTGATGCGGGGTCCATCGAGTCCCATGGTCTGAAACGCGCTCCAGGTCCCATGGTACAGGTGCAGGCCCAGCGCGATCATGGCCGCAAAGTACACGGCGACGACCGGCAGGGAGCGGAAACCGGTGACGAAGTTGTGGTACGCGTCCCCGGGGATGAAGTCCGGGTGCAGCGTCCCGGTCGTCAGGTGCAGGATGTGGTAGACGACGAACAGCAGGAGAGCCACACCGCCCCAGCGCATGGTGCGCGAAGCGTAGTGGAACACGAGCTTCTCCTGCTTCTTGTATTTCTGTCCGCGCGCGGCCCAGCTCTGCCTGGACGTCTGCCACGCGGCCACCGTGTGGATCAGAAGAAATGCAAGGAGACCCACCCGGAAGACCCACAGGAACCACTCGTGGCCCAGGAACGGCGCACCGAACTCGCGCAGCCCCTCGGCGTAGTGGTTGAAGGCCTCGGGTCCGAGATAGACCTTCAGGTTTCCGAACATGTGTACGATCACGAACACCACGAAGATCGCACCCGATACAGCCATCGTGTACTTCTTGCCGACCGAGGTGCTGTACAGGGAGTAAACCCGTCTCATAGGCCACTCCTCAGGCCGAGGATCAGTGAGGATAACTTCGCATGATATAGACACGTGAACTATGTCACAAGACACATTCGTACCTGCGAAGGGTTCCCCCGGATCGTCTAACTGCGGCAGGTGTTGTTGCCCCGTGTGGGAGGGAGTAGACTGGGGTTCGGAGTCGCACTTACCTGAGGCGGGAGAGCACGATGGGGAAATGGTTCACGGTTGTCGGACTGGCACTCGCGGCAGCGGGCTGCTCGGGGATCTCCACGACCTCCGATTGGGATGAGACGTTTGATTTCAGCTCTCTCTCGACCTACGCGTGGATGGACCAGGGACTCAAGGGCGGCGTCAGCGAGATCATGCTGCGCCGCATGAAGATGGCGGTGGAAGGCGATCTCGACGCCAAGGGATTCACGAAGGCGGATGAGTATACGGCCGACTTCATGCTGGCCTACCACACGGGAACGCAGGATCAGCAGCAGTACGATACGTACGGCTACGGGGCCGGAGGCTGGTGGGGGGGATACTGGGGAGGTGGGATGACGACGACCACCGTTCGCACCTACACCGAGGGCACCCTGATCCTGGACGTGATCGACCGGGAGAAGAACGAGCTGGTGTGGCGGGGCAGCGCGACCGACACGATCGACGAGATGAATTCACCCGAGCAGCGCGTGCAGCTGGTTCAGGAAGCGGTGAGCAAGCTCCTCAAGGACTTCCCGCCCGGCTGACCCCGGGAGGATACCGGCTCGGGGGCGACCCGGGCCGGACCCGGCCTCAGCGCTCCCAGTATCTCGCCTTGTGAGGCAGGATTCCGCGCAGGCCTCCCGTTGGATCCGCGACATCCCCCAGGTGTCGGGGAATCACGTGCACGTGCGCGTGGAAGATCGTCTGACCTGCCGCGAGACCGTCGTTGATGCCGACCGTGAATCCGTCCGGCCGGTACATCGAAGAGAGCTCCTCTCGCACCGTGGCGAGCAGATCCCACACCTCGTCCCACTCGTCCCCCTCGAGGTCGAACACGCTCTGGACGTGGCGGCGCGGCAGGACCAGTGTGTGCCCGTCGGCAGCGGGGTACATGTCGGGCGTGGCGATCGTCAGCTCGCGGCCGATCCAGATCCGATCGGCAGGAGGGTCGCAGAACGGACAGTCCAGATCCACGGTGGGCTCCTCGAATGGGTAGGACCTGAAAGTACGGCGACGTGGCCGGGGCGGCACCCTTTGCCGCCAGTCAGAAGCAATGCCGGAGGAAACCGGAAGGAGACGACGTGACAGGAGGCGATCCGGGACATGAGGTAACGGCCGCGGTCCGCGCCTGCTGGGAACCCCATGCCCTGGCTCTGCTCGCCTTCGAGCGGGGAGAGCGCGACGCGAGCATTCTCGTCGTCGACGACCTGGGCGACACCGATGCACTACCGGCGCGCTGGTTCTTCCGTGGGGAGGAGGAGTTCCCCTCCCTCGAGCGGCGGGCCCTGGATCTCTGCGTGGGCAGCGTGCTCGATCTGGGCGCGGGAGCCGGGTGCCACGCCCTCGTGCTGCAGGAGCGAGGGCATCCCGTGTGCGCGGTCGAGATCCTGCCCGAACTCGTGGACTTGCTGCACCGCCGGAACGTGGCCGACGCACGGACGGGGAGCGTCTTCGCTCCACCGGCCGGCCAGTGGGACACGGTGTTGATGTTGATGAACGGCTGGGGACTCCCGGAGACACTGTCGGGACTCGCACGCTTCTTCGCGGTGGTGAATCGCCTCGTTGCCCCGGGCGGGCGGATCATCGCCGATTCCACGGACATGCGAGGCTTAGCCACCGACTGGCGATCGGAGGGTGGAGTCCGGTTGGCGCTTCGCGACGACGGCCGATACGTGGGCGAGATCCAGTTCCAGCTCGAGTTCGGCGGGCGACGGGGCGACCCGTTCAGCCAGCTGTACGTGGATCCCGATACCCTGTCGGTCCTCGCGGAGCGCGCCGGGTGGAGCGTCGAGATCGTGGACAGGGGCGAAAACGGGGCCTTCCTCTCGGTCCTTCGCCGCTCTGGAGGGCAGGTCCAGTCCGGCGTACCTTGCGAAGCACCGCAACCTGAGGATGGATGAGAATGACGGACATCGACGGAAACAAGGATCCAAAGCGCCCGCAGGCGCTGCGCATCGAGACCGAGGCCCTGTCACCGGAAGCCTCGCGCCAGATGTACAAGACGATGCACAAGTCGCTGCGCGAGCTTTGGGCCGTGGTCGATGGCCTGGCCGCCGTCATGCCTCCTCGACCGACGTACTACCGGGTGACGATCTTCGGGTCGTCCCGGATGCACGCGGGTGACGAGCTGTACCTCGAGGTCCGCCGGCTGGCACAGGAGCTGGCCGCGATGGGGTGTGACATCATCACGGGCGGTGGTCCAGGGCTCATGCAGGCGGCGAACGAGGGCGAGCTCCTCGGTGACGTGGCCAACCGTACCTATTCCATCGGACTCAACGTCGAGCTCCCGCACGAGCAGGCCCCGAACCCGTTCGTCGAGAAGCTGTACCACCACGGGACCTTCTTCTCCCGCCTGCACCATTTCGTGCAGCTGTCCAGCGCCTTCGTAGTGATGCGTGGCGGAATCGGCACGACGCTGGAGACCCTGATGGTGTGGCAGCTCGTACAGGTCGGTCACCTGAAGAGGCGGCCCCTCATCATGGTGGGCAGCATGTGGCCGGAGCTCGTCGAGTGGGGCCGAAAGCACTGGCTCTCCGAGGAAGGCAACCTCGCCGACCCCGATGACCTCGACATCCCGTTCTGCGTGGACACGGTGGACGAAGCGGTGACCCTGATCCGCGACAACCTCGAGGAGTGGGCCTCGGACGGTTCCTGACCCGCGGGTCCAGTTCAGGTCAGCTGGAACGCGCTTCCCCGCTCGGGCACCTCTACTCCGGCCGTCCCGGCCGCACGCAGATCCTCTGCCAGGGCCTCGGCGCTGTCTTCCTCGCCGTGCACCAGGAAGTACCGTGACACCTGACCCCGTTCCCGCACCGCTTCCGCCCAGCCGAGCAGTCCCGTGCGATCGGCGTGGGCACTGTACGCGTCGGCCCGCTCGATCCGGGCCCGCACCTGGACCGGCGTGCCCAGCACCCTGACCTCGTCGTTTCCCTCGAGTAGGCGGCGACCGAGCGTATGCTGCGCCTGGTAGCCCACGAATAGCACGGTGGTGCTCGGATTCCCGACGTGATTGCGGAGGTGATGAAGGATCCGGCCTCCCTCGCACATGCCCGAGGCGGCGATGATGATCGCCGGCCCCCTGCGCGTGTTGAGGGCCTTCGACTCCTCTGCCTTGCGGACGTAGCGAAGCCGGCGGAACCCCAGGGGGTCGCCATCGGAATCGGTGGCCATGGTGTCCAGCATCTCCCGGTCGTAGCACTCCGGGTGGGCGCTGTAGACTTCGGTCACGTTGATCGCCAGCGGGCTGTCCACGAACACGTCCACCGGCGGAAGCTCCCCGGCCTCCCACAGCTGGTTCAGGCGGTACACCAACTCCTGGGTGCGCCCGAGGGCGAACGATGGGACCAGCAGCTTGCCGCCCGAACTGAACGTGGCGTCGGCGCACTCCCTCAGGTACTCACGGGCGCGCGATGGAGGTTCGTGTTCGCGGTCGCCGTAGGTACTCTCCATGATGACGTAATCGGCGCCACTGGCGATCTGCGGATCGCGCAGAATGGGCAGGCCTCTCCGCCCGATATCGCCGGAGAACACGAGTCGCCGTGTGCGGCTGCCCTCGGTGAGGTCCAGGACCACGGACGCGGATCCCAGGATGTGACCCGCATCGATGAACGTCGCCCGCACACCGGGTGCGGGCTCGAACACGCGCCCGTAGTGCACCGGTCGAAACCTGGCCAGGGCCTTGCGGGCGTCTCCGATCAGGTAGAGTGGTTCGAAGGGCCGCTTGCCCTGGCGTTTGCGCCTGCGGTTCACGTAGCGGACATCCGATTTCTGGATATGCGCCGAATCCACCAGCATGTGCCGGCACAGGTCGCGGGTCGCCGGCGTGGCGTAGATCTTCCCCGTGAAACCGGCCTTCACGAGGGTCGGCAGGTTACCGCAGTGGTCGATGTGCGCGTGGCTGAGAACGACCGCGTCGATGGACGACGGCTCGAACGGGAAGTCCCGGTTTCGCTCGAACGCGTGCTTGCGGCGTCCCTGGTACAGGCCGCAATCCAGTAGAATCCGGCGACCACCGACGTTCAGCAGGTGCATCGAGCCGGGAACCTCCCGGGCCGCTCCCCAGAACTGGACTTCCATGCGTCGCCCCGCTTTCGTTCGTGACCGATCCCAAGTGCTGAAATCCGCTCCAGTACGATTGCAGGCCGGGGACGTCACGGCTAGTGTCCGGCTCGAAGAAAACCACGGACCCTGCGCGCGGGATGGAGTCATGAGTATCCGCAAGTTCGTCGAGAATCACTACCGGCACTTCAACGCCCGCACGCTGGTCGACGCTACCGACGCCTACCGGCAGCACATCGACGGCGGTGGTCGAATGATGGTGACGCTGGCGGGGGCCATGAGTACGGCGGAGCTCGGGCTGTCGTTGGCAGAGATGATCCGGCGGGACCTCGTTCACGCGATCACCTGCACGGGCGCCAACCTGGAGGAGGACCTGTTCAACCTCGTGGCGCACGACCACTACGTCCGGGTGCCCGACTGGAGGAACCTGACGCCGCAGCGCGAGAGGGAGATGCTGGACCGGGGACTGAACCGCGTCACCGACACGTGCATCCCCGAGGAAGAGGCGTTTCGAGTCCTCGAGGGCGAGGTGCTCCGTCTTTGGAAGGAAGCGGACGAGGCAGGAGAGAGCTGGTTCCCGCACGAGTACTTCTACCGCCTGATCCGGGAAGGCCGGCTCGAGCACGCGTACCAGATCGACCCGGCCGATTCGTGGCTGGTGGCGGCGGCAGAGAAGGACCTGCCGCTATTCGTTCCGGGCTGGGAAGACTCCACCATGGGCAACATCGTCGTGGGTCGGGTGATCGACGGCAGGCTCTCGGGCACCCGCATCGTTCGAGGTGGACTGGAGTACATGGCAGCCCTGGCGGACTGGTACGTCGAGACGACGATGGGCCGAACGGTCGCGAACCTCGAAGAGGCTGACGGCGACCCGGTGGTCCCGCCGGACAAGGCCCTGCGGACGGTGGGGTTCTTCCAGATCGGCGGTGGCATCGCGGGGGACTTTCCGATCTGCGTGGTCCCCATGATCCACCAGGACCTGCGACGCCCCTGCCCTTTCTGGGGTTACTTCTGTCAGATCAGCGACTCCACGACGAGCTACGGATCCTACTCCGGCGCGATCCCCTCCGAGAAGATCACGTGGGGGAAGCTGGACGTCGACACACCCATGTTCGTGATCGAGTCGGACGCGACGATCGTGGCCCCGCTCATGTTCGCTGCCCTGCTCGACTGGTAGGAGGCCTCCTCCTCCCTGCAGGTCGGCGGCCCGCTCAGGCGTCTCGTGCCGCCCCGATCTCGGCCAGGAACCGATACACCAGCTTGGCGGCCGCGAAGGCGCTGGAGTGGTGCCCCTCGGCCGGGAGAAGCTCCACCACATCGAAGCCGACCACCCGGCTGGCCCGGGCGACCCGCCGGAGGAGCCGGTTGACCGGATACCACTCGAGTCCACCCGGCTCCGGCGTACCCGTCGCCGGAATGAACGAGGGATCGAACGCGTCGAGGTCGATGGTCACGTAGACATGCCCGGTGAGGAGGCCCGCCACCTCGTCCATCCACGAGTCGTCCGCGGCCCCGGCGATGTCGTGCGCCCAGAACACGCGGGCCGGGTCCAGCCCCGGCATCTCGGAGGCGTCCACCGCCCGGATCCCGACCTGCACGATCGGACAGCGTTCGCGCGCTCTGGCCATCACGCAGGCATGGTTGTGGGACGACCCCTCGTACTCCTCGCGTGTATCGGCATGGGCGTCGATCTGGAGGACCGTCAGGTCGTCAAACCGACCCGCCGCGGCGTCCACCGCGCCGATGGTGACGGAGTGCTCGCCGCCGAGGACCACGGGCAGTTCACCTCTATCGAGGATGGCAGCCACCGTTTCCCGAACGACGGACGACATGCCCTCGGGGTCCGGAGGCACATCCAGAACCGGGAGGGTGCGGATCCCGTCCCGCCAGGGCTCGCGGGCCGTCTCGATGTCGTACAGTTCCACGGCCGCGGACGCTTCGAGAAGGGCTGCGGGGCCAGCATCGGCTCCCTTTTGCCAGGTGCTCGTCCCGTCATACGGCACGGGAACGATGACCGACCCCGCGATGCCGCGGGTCGCGTCCGCCGGCAGCCTCAGAAAAGTGGCGTGCGCAGGGTTCCCGTTCATGAATCGGCCTCCAGGTACGTATAGCCGTTGAGCTCGGCCTGGTAGAAGCGCAGAAGCATCCGCGTCTCCGCCACTGTCATGCGCCCCTCCCTAACGGCGACTTCACAGTCGCGCGCCAACAGCGGCTGCAGGCGCTCGGCGTCGTACTGCATGTAGCCGAGAACCTCCCTCGCCGTGTCGCCCTCGACGGTCTCGTCGATCCACCAGCCTCCCTCTTCGTGCAAGCGCACGTGGATGACGTGCGTGTCGCCGAACAGGTTGTGGAGGTCCCCCAGTGCCTCCTGGTACGCTCCAACCAGGAACACGGCCAGATAGTAGTCGGAATGCGGTATCAGCTCGTGAACGTCGATCGTGGCGCGGCCGTCCACGAAACGGCTGATCTGCCCGTCCGAGTCGCAGGTGACGTCCGCCAGCACCGCCTGGTGCGTGGGTCGCTCATCCAGGCGATGAATCGGCATGATGGGAAACACCTGGCCGATCGCCCAGGCGTCGGGAAGGGACTGGAACACCGAGAAGTTGCAGAAATACGTCTCGCTCAGGATGTCCTCGAGTGGTTCCAGCTCCTCAGGCACCTCGTCGAGGCCGCGCAAGCGATCCTGGACGCGCGCGCACGTTCCCCAGAACAGCTGTTCGGCCAGGCCCCTTAGCTCGAGGCTCATATAGCCGAGGTTGAACAGGTTGAGGGCTTCCTCGCGCGCCCGCGCAGCGTCGTGGTAGCACTCTACGAGGCGGCCGTCTTCCACCGCCTCGTATGCGTAGACCAGATCCCGGATCGGCTGGGGCACGTCTTCTCGTTCGGACAGGTCTTCGGGAACCGGAAAGGTCTGCGGATACGTGGTCCTCGGCCCCGCCGACCCCAGCACGTTGAATACCAGGACGCTCTGGTACGCGGACAGGGCTCGCCCCGACTCGCTCACGATCGTGGGGTGTGGCACCCCACGTTCGTCGCACACGCTTCCGAGTCGGTACACGACTTCCCGCGCGTATTCCTCCAGCGTGTAGTTCATCGAGGATTCGGAGCGGGTCCGGCTCCCGTCGTAGTCGACGCCCAGGCCACCGCCGACATCCACGTACTGGATCGGAGCGCCCAGACGTACGAGCTCGGCGTACACGTGGCCCAGCTCGCCGATGGCGTCCTTGAGGCGATCGATGTCGTGGATCTGGCTCCCCGGGTGGCAGTGAACGAGCTGCAGCGCGTCCAGCATGTCGTGCGCCGACAGCAACTCGATCATCTGGAGAATCTCGCTCACGAACAGTCCGAACTTCGACTTCTCTCCCGCCGAGCCCTTCCAGCGACCGGCTCCCTGGCTGGCCAACTTCACCCGCACGCCGATCGTCGGCCGAACGTCGTGCCTGCGGGCATGCTTCAGGATGAGACGGAGTTCCCCCGGGTCCTCGACGATGGGAACGATCCGGCGGCCCAGTCTCGCCGCCAGGATGGCCGCCTCGATGTAGCCGTCATCCTTGAAGCCGTTGCACACGATGAGGCGCTCGGATGGTCCCCCTGTCAGGGCCATCACCGCCAGTAGCTCCGGCTTGGAGCCCACCTCGAGGCCGAAGTCGTACTCCGTACCGTAGCGGAACACTTCCTCGACCACGGGCCGCTGCTGATTCACCTTGATCGGGTAGGCGGCAAGGTACTGTCCGCGATAGCCGTACTCGGCGATGGCCCCGCCGAAAGCCTCGCGCAGGACCCTGAGCCGGTGGGCCAGGATATCCGAGAACCTGATGAGCAGCGGAGGAGACAGGTCCCGCTCGCCCAGGCCTTCCACGACCTCCAGGAGGTCGATTCCTTCCTCGCCTGCACCGTTCGGACGCACGAGCAGGCGGCCGTGGGGCGAGACGGCGAAATAGCCGCGCCCCCAGGCATCGATCCCGTACAGGTCGGCGCTGTCGGCAGAAGACCAGGATCCGGCTCGGCTATCTTCGCTCATGGCTGACGAAGATACACCGGAACAGCCCCGACCGGGAGCGCTGGAGGTGGCGTCAACCTTCCGTTCGCATACCGTATCTACTAGAGGACGGGTCCATTGTGATTCGGTACCATGCGTGAACCTGAGGAGGCCCATGCCATGTGGCAGTCAGCATCAACTCGACGGATTATCAGACTCGGTGCCGTAGTGGCCGCCACGGCCGTGGCGGC
>JAMJQV010000045.1 GCA_023554435.1 Gemmatimonadota bacterium
CTCCTCGCCCCGGGCAGGAGCCGGACCCCCGCGTCCAGCACCACCAGGGCCGCCGGTCCGCCGCCGGACAACACGTAGTCGCCGATCGACAACTCCTCCGTGGCCACACCTTCGGCCACCCGCTCGTCCACGCCCTTGTAATGCCCGCACAGCAGCGTCAACTCGGGCTGTACGGCAAACCGGACCGCCGTATCGTGGTCGAACACCCGGCCCCGCGGACTCAGCAGGACGACCGGACCTTTCGGTTCCAGCTCGTCCATCGCCTCGAAGAACGGCTCGGGCTTCATGACCATGCCCGCACCGCCTCCGTACGGCTCATCGTCCACCGTGCGGTGCCGATCGTGCGTGAAGTCCCTCAGGTCCACGACCCGGTACTTCACCAGTCCGGCGGTCGCCGCACGCCCCGGGATGCTGGTACCCAGCGGCACCTCGAAGAACTCCGGGAAGATCGTAACGACGTTGATCTTCACGTCGTCAGTCCTCCAGGAGTCCTGGCGGCGGATCGATCACGATCCTCCGCGCCTCCCGGTCCACCTCCGTCACCAGCTGCCTGCCGAACGGGATGAGGAGTTCTCGCTCCTCTGCCGTTGTTACACCCAGCAGCAACTGCGCCCCGGTCTCATACGACGTGGCCACGTCTCCGACCGGTTCTCCGTCCGTCCGCACGACGGCATACCCAACCAGGTCGTGAAGGAAGAACTCGTCCTCGTCCAGCTGCCGCAGCTCTTCCGCTGGCAGGGCCAACTCGCGGCCCCGCAATCTCTCGGCAGCGTTCCGATCGCCGACCTCCCTGAACTGAAGGAGGAGTCCTCCCTTGTGGCGCCGTGCTCCCGTCAGCGTCAGGCTTCCGGGGCCTCTTCCCTGTCCACCGACGACCCGAAGAACGCGACCTGCCGCGAAGACCTCGTCCTGGTCTCCGGTCAACAACTCGACGAGGACTTCCCCGCCCAGCCCGTGCGCGTTTCGAATCAGCCCTACGACGATCTCATCCATCGAACCACGGAACCGGCGAAACTCAATGTTCCGCCCGGTCTCCGATTCAGTCCTTCTTCTCTTCCTCTTCCCCGGCGGCCTCTTCGGCCTCCGCGGTGACTTCTTCGACCGCTTCCTCTGCAGCTTCCTCGGCCTCTGCAGCAACCTCTTCAGCCGCTTCCTCTACGGCCTCTTCAACCTCGGCAGCGACCTCTTCGACCGCTTCCTCTGCGGCCTCTTCGGCCTCCGCGGTGACCTCTTCTACCGCTTCCTCTGCAGTCTCCTCGGCCTCGGCGGCGACGTCTTCGACCACTTCCTCTGCAGTCTCTTCGGCCTGGACGGCGACATCTTCAACCGCTTCCTCTACGGCCTCTTCAGCCTCGGCAGCGACCTCCTCGACCGCTTCCTCTGCTACCTCTTCAGCCTCGGCAGCGACCTCTTCAACCGCTTCCTCAGCCTCGGCCTCTGCCGCCTGAGCAGCTTCAGCGGCAGCGGCTTTTGCCTCCTGAGCAGCCTTCTTCGCGGCTTCCTTCGCCGCTTCTTCAGCCAGCTGCCTGGCGGCCGCGACCTCGACGGCCCTCAGCTTCTGGGCCTCGGCAGCCACGGCAGCGCGGCGCGAGGTCTTCTGCTCGCCCGGCGGCGGGCCGAGGGTGACCACGGCTTCCTCGAGAGTCTCCGCCGTCTCGCCAGCCTGGTACTTCTGCCACACGCCGGTCTTCCGGAAGATCGAAATCACGGTATCCGTGGGCTGAGCACCCTCGTACAGCCAGTTCAGCGACGCCGCGGCGTCCAGCCGAACGATGGAAGGCTGAGTGCGGGGGTTGTAGGTCCCGAGCGTCTCGATCGCCGGGCCGTCACGCTGCTCGTTCACGTCGGTTACGACGATGCGGAACGAAGCCTGCTTCTTCCGGCCCGTGCGCTGCAGTCGAATGTGTGTCGCCACTGATCCAGTTCCTCTTGTTACGTCCAGTAATTCGTGGACGGCGGCCCCTCGCAGGGCTCCGCCTGCCCATCATTGAAGCAGCGAGCCCAGCTTTCCGCCGCCCGCCATGCGCGGCGCGAGCTT
>JAMJQV010000046.1 GCA_023554435.1 Gemmatimonadota bacterium
TTCGCCAAGAAGCCGATGAACGTTGCCATGTTCCGCGGGATTCTCGAGAGGCTCCGCGGGCGCGAACCAGATCGAGTTCTCCGTCGCTACGATCGCCGCCATCCCGATTCCGGCAGGGCCGAGAGCCGGTCGATTGCCCAAACGGCCGATCTCGTCATAACGCACCATGGACTCACCGGCCGTCCCCAACCACCACCCGTAGGCGTCCCTGGACGGGATGAGGTCCAGGACCCGCACGGGGCCGCCAAAGGAGGTGCGAGACGCCTGCTCGGCAGATTGGAGGAAGAACGGATCGCGCAGCGCATCCTCTCGGGCCCTCAGGTCCGCCCTGGCATCAATCGATGCCAGTACGGCGCCGGGGTCGGCTCGACGCACGTCACCGCTGAACGTGTCCAGCCTCCACCACTGCCCGCGCATCCTGACGAACAGATCGGATCCGGACGACTCGGCCGGCACCAGGTCCGTGACCCGTTCGCGCACCGAGACTCGATCGCGGAACCGGCGGCTGAATGGATCGAACTGGAGAAGCTCACCCCCTGCCGCCAGCCATATCGACCGGTCCCGATGATCGAACACCATGGCGGAGGGAGCGACAGGAGGATAGCCGTCCTCCACGGTGATGGGCAGTTCCATACGCTGGAACGACTCGTCCAGGATGATAAACCCCCCGGTCGTGGCGCCGAACACCGAGCCCTGTGACCTCGCGAGAGCCGTCACGATGCCGAAGTCCGTAATCAGGACCCGTTCATCCGGGCGCCAGCCACCCGTCTGCGCCGAGAGGCCGGAAGCGGTGAGAAAAGCCAGGCCCAGAACGATCCGCGACGTCCGCCGGAGTCCTCCGCTCACCTTCAACGCTCGGACACGAACAACACGGGTCCTTGCGGCGTACCGAGGCTCGAGAGGCGCGACCGGACGCCGGGCAGACGGTCCGGGATGTCAGAAGCGAGGTGACCCGAAGGGTATGGAGAGCTGCCAGCGGCGACCCCGATCAGCCACAGGGCGGCCGCCGATGCGTCGGCCGCAGCCATACCGACCGCGAGATAGGCGCCGATCAGTCCCGTGAGAACGTCTCCGGTCCCGCCGGACGCGACCTCCGGACCGCCGGTCGTACTCACGCGCAGCGGCTGCCCCGATTCGGCGACCCAGGAGGGAGACCCCTTCAGGAGGACCGTGCAACCGAGAGCTGCCGCGGCCGCCACCGCGGCACCCGGCGGATCGGCGAGGATGCTCTCGAGGGCCTCTCCCGTCAGCCTTGCCAGTTCCCCTGGATGCGGGGTCACGACATCCACGGGAGTCAGGAACCCGGACAGGCGATCCAGTTCGCCCTCGAACACGCTCAGGCCATCGGCATCGATCACCACCGGCTTCGAACCGCGGGAATCAAGCGTCCGCTCGACGAGGTTCTTCCGCGCGCCCGACCGACCGAGGCCCGGCCCGATCGCGAGCGCCCCGGCCCACCCGATTGCCCCGGCAGACTCAACCTCGTCATCCCACGATACGTAGATCGCACCAGGGCATGTGCGCTGCAGGATCTCCCGGTTGGCGGGGTCACCGACGACCTTCAGGATCCCCACCCCTCCCCGCAGAGCGGCGCGCGCTCCGAGAACCGCCGCCCCGGCCATGCCGGATTGACCGGCGATGAGGGCCAGGTAGCCGGCCCTGCCCTTGTGAGCATCGGCCGGTCTGTCCATCAGCGTGCGCGCGACCCACCGGCCCGTGATTGCCCGCGCTCCCATCGGTGCAGCGGGCGGTGGAAACCCGATTTCGACGCATTCGATTCGGCCGCAATACTCACGCGCCGGATGTCGCAGCAGGCCGACGTTGGGCCAGCCCAGGCTCACGGTAAGCGTCGCCCGAATACATGCGCCGGCAACCGCACCGGTGGAGTAGTCCGCGCCACTGGGTCCGTCGACCGCGGCCACCGGGACATTCAGCGCATTGATTTGTTCGATCAGGGACGCCTGCGGCTCCCGCGGCGCCCCCGTCAACCCGGTTCCCAGGATGCCATCGAGGATGACCGCTGCGCCCTCACACGCGTCGGCCACGGACTCGGGCGCCTCCAGGGGGATGTCCCAACCGATGAGAACGTCGGGATCGGGAGGTGTCGGGGTCGATAGGACCGCGCGCACATCGCGGCCCCATGCGTGCAGGGTCCGGAGCGCTACGAGAGCGTCCGCTCCGTTGTGACCCCGACCGACGATGGCCACGACACGACCTTCGGGCCAATGAAGCTGGATCCTGCCCGCAATCTCGCGGCCGGCTGACTCGATCAGGGTCCGCTCCGTCGTGGCCCCGCTGGCCACCGCCTCCTGATCCAGTTTGCCCATCTCGACGGCCGTCGGGAGCCAGACTTTCTCGGCTCCCGTGGCCAGGGCTTCCCAACCGCTGTCCGCAGCTCTCCGATGTTCCTCAGGCATCAAACCCCGTCCTTACCGCATCGGAGCCCTGGTGCGGCGCCCCGAAGCGTAAAGCCACTACTTCTGGGACTGGCTGATGCTCCGGCCGAAGCTGATCTCGCCGTTGTCGATCCGGATGTTGTAGCCGCACTCAGGGTTCGAGCACACCCAGGCCTTGAACCGGATCGGAGCCCCATCCCGACCGTAATCCGACAGCGGAAGCAGCTGTCCGCCATCGCACCTCAAACACTTTGGAAACCGTGTGGCATTCTCCACGTCTCACCCCTCTCCCCAGTCAGCCGGGCAGGCAGCACGTGCAACAGGAATGGAAACCGAACACGCCCGACACCGCCGGACGAGTTGCGAGAGGGGATGCGCTACCGCCCGGGCGCTCCCCAGGGATACTCCGACTCGAACACTTCTTCAAAAGAGAATACGTCGGCAAAGTCCTCGCGCCGATCCGTATCTTCCTTGGTCAGCACTCCGTGGTCCACCAGAAGAAAGACGATCTCACCGATGTCTTCGGTCGAGTGTACGCCCCAGTGCTCCAGCACCACGCGGGCAAGGAGCCCGAACCGGGCGATCGCGAGGTCGCGCACGGCACCGGCCAACTCTTCTCCCGAGATGTGACGTGGGCACTCGAGCTGGGCGAGCTTGTGATGAAGCCCTCCCAGGACGAACAGATAGGCTTCCGCGGCGAACCGAGGATTGCGCCTCTGCAGTTGGCCCAGCGTCTCGTGCAGCGCCGGTACTTCCATCTCGACCTGCCCCGTCCCTTCTCCTCCCGGTATCGGCATCGGACAGGACCGGGGTCCCGCCCACTTCGGACGTGAATCTAGAAATTTGTTGAAAATGGCGTCAAGTGTCGATGGGAAGCAACATTTCGCCCGGCAGCTCTGCGAGCCCGGCCCGTCCCGCCGTCGCCTCCGCTATGTCGGCCCGCAGGTGCGCGACCCTCGACGCCGGCAGGGCGACCTCGAGTTCCACCCGGTCTCCGTACCGCTCGTCCAGGCGTCGCGCGCCGCTCGCCTCCACCAGGCGAGTCACCGCACCGGTATCGGCGTAACCGTACTCGAGCACGACTCTCCGCCCGGAAACCACCGTCCTGACCGGGATCCGCTCCAGTGCCAGGTCCGCGGCGGAGCCGTACGCTCGTGCCAGGCCACCCGTGCCCAGCTTCGTGCCCCCGTAGTAGCGGGTGACGACGACCGCCACATCCACCACCCCCGCCCTCTCGATCGCCGCCAGCGTCGGGCGACCCGCCGTGCCTGACGGTTCCCCGTCATCATCGAAGCGCTGGTCGCCGGTCCTGAGGAGTGCCGCGTACACATGGTGCGTGGCGTCATGGAAGCGCCGTCTCTCGGCCTCCCGGCAGCCGGCCGCCCGCGCCAGGTCTTCTACCGGCCGCGCCACGGCGATGAACCGGGAGCCCTTGACGCGGAACTCGGCCTCCGAGGAACCCGCTGCGATGCGGACGCTTTCGGTTGGAGTCAAAGCGCGGCCTGGAAAAGCGGACCGAGGCAGATCCGACTCACGCGACTTCCGTAGCCCCCACCTCCGGGTCCGCGACCAGCGGGAACTGCCGCGCCCGCTCTTTGACCTCGGCCCGAATGGACTCGAGGGTTCGCTCATCGCCGCCGGACCGGAGAGCCCGGTCGATCAGGTGAGCGATGTCTCGCATGTCCTCGACATCCATTCCCCTCGTGGTAAGGGCCGGGGTGCCGATGCGAATGCCCGACGTGACAAACGGCGAGCGGGTCTCACCCGGAACCGTGTTCTTGTTGACGGTGATGTCCGCTCGGCCGAGGTACTCCTCAGCGTCCTTGCCCGAGAGTTCGGTTTCGCGCAGATCGATCAGCAGGAGGTGCGTGTCCGTCCCGTCCGAGACCAGCTTCCAACCGCTCTCCATCAACCCGGCCGCCAGGGCCCTCGCGTTCTCAACGACCCGCTCCGCATAGCGCACGAACGCCGGTGACTGGGCCTCGAAGAGCGCCACCGCCTTCGCCGCGATGACGTGCTCCAGGGGACCACCCTGCATACCCGGGAACACCGACTTGTCGATCGCCTTTGCGTGCTGCTCCTTGCACAGGATCAACCCGCCACGCGGTCCACGCAGCGTCTTGTGCGTGGTGGTGGTCACGATGTCCGCCCACGGAACGGGTGACGGATGCACTCCCGCTGCCACCAGGCCCGCGATGTGCGCCATGTCCACGAGCAGCATGGCACCGACATCCGTGGCGATTTGGGCGAACTCCTCGAACACCAGCGTTCGCGGGTATGCGCTGGCACCCGCCACGATCATGGCGGGACGCTCCCGGCGGGCCATCGCCGCGAGCGCGTCCATGTCGATCCGGCCGTCCTCCTCCCGGACGCCATACGGAACGAAATCGTACAGGCGCCCGCTGAAGTTGACGGGGGAGCCGTGCGTCAGGTGGCCGCCATGCGACAGGTCCATTCCCAGCAGCTTGTCCCCCGGCTGCAGGAACGCGAAGTACGCCGCCATGTTGGCCTGGGCCCCGCTGTGGGGCTGCACGTTGGCGTGGCCGGCCGAGAACAGCGCTTTCGCCCGCTCACGCGCCAGGTCCTCGACGACGTCCACCTGGTCGCAGCCGCCGTAGTAACGCTTCCCGGGGTAGCCCTCGGCATACTTGTTCGTCAGGACGGAGCCCATGGCCTCCAGGACCGCACCGGAGACGAAGTTCTCGCTCGCGATGAGCTCGAGGCCCTCGCGCTGCCTGGCTGCCTCTGCCTGAATCGCCGCGAAGATCGCCGGATCGACGACCTCGAGGTGATCGCAGGATGGAGCGACGTCCGTCTCCCCCGAAAGCATCGTGCGATCTGTCATGTCACTCACACGTAGGTCCGGTGCAACTGTGTCACGGCATGAACCCGTCGCATCGCCACCTCGTCCGCGGCTTCAGCGCTCGTGATGCCATCGGCAGCGGCGAGGTCGAAGATCGCCAGGAGCGTCGAGTAGATCTCGCCGGCCTTGCGCTTGGAACGCTCGAGTGTCCAGCCTGCCAACTCCGAGTAGACGTTGATCAACCCGCCTGCATTGATCACGTAGTCCGGAGCATACAGGACGTCCCGCTCCTCGAGCATGGCCGCGTGGCGCGACTTCGCCAACTGGTTGTTCGCCGCGCCGGCCACGATCTTCACCTTGAGCCTCGGGATCGTGTCGTCGTTCAGAATGGCTCCGAGAGCACAGGGCGCGAATACGTCGGCATCCACGTCGTAGACCTCGTCCGCGCCGACCGCCTCGCACTCCAACTCGTCCACGCAGCGCTGCACGCGATCCCCGTCGATGTCCGCCACGAACACCTTGGCCCCCTCGGCCCGGAGGTCTTCGGCCAGGAAGTACCCTACGTGCCCGGCGCCCTGGATCACGACAGACCGACCCGCCAGATCATCGGTGCCGAACTTCTTCAGCGAGCACGCCTTGATCCCCCTGTAGGTCCCATACGCGGTGACCGGCGACGGATCGCCTGACTTCCCGGCCATTCCGACGACGTGCTCGGTCTCCATGTGGATGTAGTCCATGTCCGCCACGGAGGTGCCGACGTCCTCGGCCGTGTAGTAGCGCCCGGCGAGCGACTCGACGGCTCGGCCGTGTGCGCGCATGACCATCTCGCGCTGCGTGGTCCGGTTGTCGCCTATGATGACGGCCTTGCCTCCGCCCAGGTTCAAACCGGCCACCGCGGCCTTGTAGGTCATGCCTCGCGACAGGCGCAGCACGTCGATCAGCGCATCGTAGTCGGAATCGTAGTTCCAGAACCGGGTGCCACCGAGTGCCGGTCCGAGAGCCGTGTTGTGTATGGCAATAATGCCCCTGTATCCGCTGGACGGGTCATACGTGAAGACCACCTGCTCGTGGTCGTGCCTGGACATGAGATCGAACATCTCACTCCGGCCTTCCACGGCCTCAGCGACCTTGTCCGCGTAGCTGGTTTCGGTGCTCACTTGTCGTTTCCTCTCTCCAGGTAAAGTTCCCGCGCTATGATGATGCGGTGAATCTCGCTGGTCCCCTCGTAAATCTCCGTCACCTTGGCGTCACGGAACAGTCTCTCGACTGGGTATTCCCGGCTGTACCCGTACCCTCCGAAGACCTGGACCGCCTGCCGGGTCACCCAGGTCGCAGCCTCGCTGGCATTCAGCTTGGCCATGCTCGAGAGCTTCCGCTTCCGCGGCTCGTCTGCATCGTATGCCAGGGCCGCCCGGTACAGCAGCCCGCGTGCAGCCTCCACGCGTGTCGCCATGTCGGCCAGCTTGAACTGTATGCCCTGGAATTCGGCAATCGGGCGTCCAAACTGGACTCGCTCCTCGGCGTAATCCCTCGCGTAGTCCAGCGCGGCCTCGGCTATACCGATCGCCTGCGCCGCGATGCCCAACCGGCCTCCCTCGAGGGCCTCGAGGGCATACCGGAACCCGAGCCCGGGCTCTCCAATGAGATACTCCGGCCCCAGGTAGAGGTCCTGCAGCGTCACGGAGACCGTCTCCGACCCGCGCAGGCCCATCTTCCGTTCTTTCTTGCCCGGAATGTATCCGTCGGCCTCCGTCGGCACGAGGAACGCGCCGATGCCCCTCGAACCCTTCCGATCGTCGGGATCGTCCGTCCGCACCATCATCAGGACGATGTCGGCGGAGGCACCATTGGTCACCCACATCTTGGAGCCGTTCAGTCGCCAGCCTTCCCCGTCCCGCGTGGCCTGTGCCGTGATGGCGGCCGCGTCACTGCCTGCGTCCGCCTCGGTGAGTGAGAACGCCCCGAGCAGCTCGCCGCGCGCCATCGGTCTCAGCCACCGCTCTTTCTGCTCGCTGGAGCCGTGACGCAGTAGGGTCTGAGTGGGAAGAGAGTTGTGGACGCTCATGGATACCGCCACCGCCGCGTCGCCCCAGGCAATCTCCTCCAGCACGTAGAGGTAGGTAAGCATGTCCAGGCCCAGGCCGTCGTACTCCTCCGGGATCAGCATGCCGAGAAACCCCAGATCTCCCAGCTGCCGGATGGGGCCCAGGTCCATCGACACCTCGTTCGCGTCGCGCTCTTCTGCTCCCGGCCGCAGCTCCCGGCGCGCGAACTTCCTGGCCATGACCAGGATCTCGCGCTGCTCCTCGGACAGGTGGGCTCCTGCGTGAGATCTACGCATCGCTATAGTCGTAAAAGCCGCGACCCGTTTTCCGGCCGAGGCGGCCGGCGGCCACGTACTTGGCGAGGAGCGGACACGGCCGGTATTTCCCGTCGCCCAGGTCCCGATGGAGGACCTGCATGATGAACAGACAGGTGTCCAGGCCGATGAGGTCCGCCAGCGCGAGTGGTCCCATCGGATGGTTCATGCCGAGCTTCATCACCGTATCGATGGCTTCCGGTTGCGCCACCCCCTCCAGCAGGCAGTACACCGCCTCATTGATCATCGGCATCAGAATCCGATTGGAGACGAAACCCGGGAAGTCATTGACCTCGACCGGAGTCTTCCCCACGCGCTGACACAGGGAAAGCGTGAGCTCGGTCGTCTCGTCGTCGGTCTCCAGCCCCCGAATCACCTCCACCAGCTGCATCATCGGCACCGGGTTCATGAAGTGCATTCCGATGAAACGTTGCGGACGGCTTACCGAGCCGGCGATGTCGGTGATCGAGATCGAGCTGGTATTGGAGGCGAGTACCGTCTCCTGGCTGCACAGCTCATCCAGGCGACCGAAAATCTCGAGCTTGAGGTCACGATTCTCGGGAACAGCCTCGACGACGAGGGGGGCGGAAGCCAGCGTCTCGAGTTCCGTTTCCGTCCGGACTCGCTCCAGCGCCGCACGCGCCTCCGCGGCATCGATACGATTCTTGGAGAGCTGCCTGCTGAGGTTCTTCTCGATCTTCGAACGGGCCCGGTCCAGGGCCTCGGGTTCCGCATCCGCCAGGACGACGTCGATCCCGGCCAGGGCGAAGACGTGCGCAATCCCGTTGCCCATCGTGCCCGCACCCACCACGCCCACGACATCCACTTGACTCGCGTTCATGCTTCCTCCGATCCGGGTCGCCGGCGACCTGAGGTCAGTCGATGCCGGTAAGACCAGTCAGTCCGTTCCACCCGTCTGTCGTAGTTTCGATCAGCGGTCCAAGCGCCAGGACCTCCGGGTCGCGCGAGAGACGAGGAGTCCGGACGGCCCAGACGATCCCGCACAGCGTGGCCAGAGTGAGCAGCAGACCCGCCTCGGGGCCGTAGTCGCCCCCGGTCAGGATGCTGGGCCCCCCGGTCGCCACTCCGACCACCGGAGCCCCGACGTCCAGTCCGCTGACGGGCAGACCCACCGCGACTCCCATCGTCCAGTTCCAGGCGAAGTGAGTCCCGGTCACCCACCAGAGACTTAGCGTCCTCCAATACAGAATCCCGAGCAAGATCCCGGCCAGAAGAGTATTCCCGATGGCCGTCCAGCCTACCCCGGGATTCGCCGCGTGAAGACCCGCGAAAACGAGCGCCGTGGACACGATTGCCACGGCCGGGCCCCGTGCTCGAGCGACCACCTGGAACGCGTAGCCACGAACCGCGATCTCCTCGAACAGTGCCGCAAGTGCAAGCAATATTGTCACATACAGCGTGGCCCACAGGACCGTCGAGGTCTCCGGTACGCCGCCGGACAGCTGCAGCCAACCTGCGGCGGCCATGGCGAGGGGGACCACGGACACCACGAAGAACCCGAAGACGAATCCGGCTGCGCCGTCACGTGCCGCCCGGGCGTTCAACACGAGTCCGAGCGAGGCGGGCGGTCTCGACTCCACGCCGGACATCATGACCCACGTGACCAGTAGAGCCGCTCCGCAGGCCGCTCCGGCTCCCCACACCGTCAACTCGCGGAGAGCGGCAGGGTCCGCCGCGGCCACTGCGCCCTGGAGGATGAGGATCGCCAGCAGCAGCAGGGTGACGTAAAGGGCCAAACGCCAGCCCCAGCTCCAACCTCGCCCTACCGGCTCGCTTTCGGCCGCCTCCCGTTGCTCACCGACCGCCCCCTGCCCCACGCCTGCTAGGAAGTCGGCTTACGCAACACGCCAGGGCCCCAGCGGACGATCGCGAGGACCAGCAGGATTTTCAGAGCGTCACCCAGGATGAACGGGCGGACAGCGCTGGTTGAGAGCAGCGATTCGCCGCTCAGAATCGAGAGCCACGCGAGACCGCCCGCGTGGATCACGACCAGCGCCAGGGCCAACCACGCCGCCGCCCTGAACCAGCTCCCGGAACGCCCGCTGGCCAGCCCGGCGATCCACGCGGCCACGGGAAACGCGAGCAGGTAACCGCCCGTGGGTCCGAGCAGGTAAGCGGCGCCACCACCGGCGGCGAATACGGGCAGACCGATGGCGCCCGCTGCCAGGTACGCGATCTGGCTGGCCGCTCCGGCTCGCGACCCCAGGACGGCCCCCGCCAGTAACACGGCTACCGGCTGCAGGGTCATGGGCACGACCGTGCCCGGCAAGACCACGCTCAGGCGCGCACCCAGCGCCGTCAGCGCGGCGAAGCCGAGCACCCCGAGGATGACGCCTGTAGAGCGGCTGTGTGCGCCGGTCAGCGCCGGATTGACGGAACGTGCTGCCTCTCGACTCATACTCTCTCCACGCTGAGGGCCACCGCGTTCCCGCCTCCGAGGCAGAGGGTGGCGAGGCCCTTGTCCACATCCCTGTCGCGCATGGCGTACAGGAGAGTCGTCAGTATCTTGGCGCCGGACGCACCGATCGGGTGTCCCAGTGCGATCGCTCCACCACGCACGTTGACCCGGTCCATGTCCATCCCCAACTGGCGGGCGTCGGCGATGGCCTGCACGGCGAACGCTTCGTTCGCTTCGATCAGTCCATAGTCGTCGATCGACGTGCCCTCCAGGGCCATCAGGCGTTGCACCGCATCCACCGGAGCGAAGAACAACTCCCTGGGGGCCGTGGCGCCGACCGAATATGCCGTGACGCGACCAAGGATGTCCAGTCCGTTGGCCCTGGCGTAAGCCTCTGAGGTGACGACAGTAGCGGCCGCACCATCGTTCAACCCGGGAGCGTTTCCAGCCGTGACCGAGTGCTGCTCGACCTCGGGCGGTGCGTCGCCTGCGAAAGCCGGGCGCAGCCTGGCGAGCGCTTCGACTGTCGTGTCCCGACGCGGCGGCTCGTCCGTATCCACTACCGTGGTGCCCTTCCGCCCCGCGATCTCCACCGGAATGATCTCCTCCGAGAAGTCTCCAGAGTCGATGGCCGCCACCGCCTTCATGTGGCTCTCGTACGCGAACTGGTCCTGATCCGCCCGGCTCACGTCCGCCTTCCACGCCGTGTACTCGGCGTGGCCACCCATGTGGCAGTTGCCGAACGAACACCACAGGCCGTCATGAATCAAGGCGTCGACCATGGCACGGTCCCCGAACTTCACGCCGCTCCGATAGCCCTGCAGCAGGTATGGCGCGTTGGACATCGACTCCATTCCGCCTGCAACGGCCACCTGAAGGTCGCCCGCGCGGATGGCCTGCGCCGACAGCATTACGGCCTTGAGGCCCGATCCGCAGACCTTGTTGATCGTCATAGCGGGGATCTCCGCAGGGAGTCCGGCGCCCATGGCTGCCTGTCGTGCCGGAGCCTGTCCCACTCCAGCCTGCACCACGTTGCCCATGATGACGTCCTGGATGTCGGCTGGCGCCACGCCGGATCGCTCCACGACTCCAGCAATCGCCCGCGCTCCCAGTTCGGGGGCCTTGAGGGGCGAGAGTCCGCCGAGGAACCTACCGGTCGGCAGCCTGGCGGCACCGACGATGACCGCCGTCCGCTCCTTGTCGCTCATTTCAGCCACTCCTCGCACCCCTGCCGTCGCCGCGTGTCTGCCAGTCCCACGATCCGCCAGTCTTCGCCCACCCTGGCGATCAGGAACACGTTCACGCCGCAATGCGACAGGTTGCCGTTGTAATGGAATGCGTAGGGGGTAAACACCGTTGCGAGATTGTCATCGATACGGATCTCAGCCGGCCCGATCTTCTCGTCGAGGGCGCCGGGCTCCGCCCCGCCGACTGCCTCCACGAAGCCCGAGATGGGGCCGAATCCGACGCCGGCCACCCCGTCCCGGACGCCCGAACTCGCCATCTTCTCCATCTCCGGGTGGAACAGTTCCCGCACGGCCGCCGAGTCCGACGCGCGCATGGCATCGAACAGGGCATCCACCACGGCACGCACCTCGTCTTCCGCAGTCTGTGCCACTATCGGCCTCGCGAAACCGCCGAAGAGCATCCCCACCACCGCCGTCACGATCGCGATTCGCCTCATCCTGTCTCCTCCCGGTTGGTCCGCCCACCGTTTCGCGGGCACGCGTATTCTAGCTTCGGATATAGTCCATCGTCTCGCCCGGCATAGCCTCCGGCACCAGGTGCTGATGGCACACTCCCTCCAACAGGCAGCCCGCCGCCCCTCCCGGCCGGTCCACGGCGCGGCCCCACGCAACGAAAGGATCGTGCTCGAACGCCAGCCACCAGCCCTCACGCGCCGCACGGGTGAGGAGTGCTCTCTTGCTTTCCAGGGTCACCAGCGGCTGGACGTCGTACCCCATGATCCACGGCAGGGGAAGGTGCGCGGTCGTCGGAACGAGGTCGGCCAGGAACAGCAGCTCTTCGTCGCCGAGGTCGATCCGTACGGATCGGTGGTGCGGCGTGTGCCCCGGAGTGTGCTCCATGCGAATGCCGGGAACGATCTCCGTACTGGCCTCGACGAGCTCGAGGCAACCGGCCTCTGACAGCGGTTCGAAGTTCTCTGCCATGTAGCTGGCCCGGACCCGCTCGTTGTCGAGGCGCGCGAATTCGTACTCGCCCGCACTGACGACATAGCGGGCATCGGGGAACGCCGGTCGAACCGATCCGTCTGCATCTCGCGCGGTCCCGCCTCCCGCGTGGTCAAAATGCAGGTGGGTGGCCACGACGACATCGATGTCAGCAGGCTCAACTCCGAGCGCCGCGAGGGACGTCTCGAGACGCGTCGGGGCCCCTTCGTTGATCACGCCGTAGATCGCCTTGAACTTGTCGCTCTCCTTGTTGCCGAGGCCCGTATCGATGAGGACCTTCGCACTGTCGGTCTCCACCAGGAGGCATCGCATGGCGAGCGGGATCCGGTTCCTATCATCGGCGGGAGCGCGGCGGCTCCACAGTGGCTTTGGAACGACCCCGAACATGGCGCCACCGTCCAGCCACAAGCTCCCGGCGTCAACCGGCCGTACCCGGGCGCGATTCCCTTCCAGCACGGGGAGATCAGGCACTCAACCCCTCCTCGGAAGCCGAGGGGAGAGGCAGGACGGCGGCCCGCCCGGCGATCCAATCCTCCAGCTGGTCCCAGTAGACGATGCCCTGACGGTCGACCGCCTCGAGCATGCGCAGGAGAATCACCGCGGTGGCCCGGGCGTCATCGCCGGCGCGGTGACGATTGACGATGTCCACGTCGTAGTAGCGCGACAACGAGTCCAACCCCCGGCGGCGGAGTCCGGGCAGGACACGGCGGGCCATGCGAACGGTGCACAGTTTGGGACCCTCCGGCATGATCGAATTGGCCATTCGCAACTCCTCAGCTACGAATCTCCAATCGAACCCCACGTTGTGGGCCACGAAGACTCTACCCTCCAGCGCCTCCCGTACGCGCGTCGAGATGTCCCTGAATCGGGGCGCGTCGTCGACCATCTGCGGTTCGATACCGGTCAACCGCGTGATCCAACCCGGAATCCACGCCTCCGGATTCACAAGAGTGGTGTACTCGCCCCGAATGTCCCCGCCTTCGACGAACACGGCCGAGAACTCCACGATCCTCGCCCCCTTCGTGACGGAACTCCCCGTGGTCTCGACATCCACGACCGCGAACTTCGTCTCCGAAAGCCGGGTCCGGCCCTCGAGCACCGGCCGCTCGTCCAGGCTCCAGACTCCCTGCGCATCGACCGAGAAGCGACTGTCCTCGCCAAGGAGGTCGAACACCAGGCGCGAGGCAAGCCCGGGCGGAGCCTGCATGAGACCAAACACCTCCCTGGCGAGGTCCGGCGTGTCCATCGGCTCGCGCCTCACGGTCTCCAGGGCTCTCTGCACCAGGGTCGTCTGAGCCGCGAAACGCAGGCCGTCCGCGCTCACGGCTCGTCTCGCACGATGGGCATGGTCATGCAGCGAGGCCCGCCGCCCCCGCGCACGAGCTGGGATCCCTCGAATCCGATCACGAACCTCTGGTCCGCATCGAGTTCCACCTCACCCGCCAGGAAATCCGCGCCTCGAACTACCTTCAACCCCCCCTCCTCCTGCAGAGCTTGAAGCGTATGTTCGTTCCTGTCGTAGGCGAGTACCTGCCCGGGGCCGACGGCGAAGAAGTTGCACCCGCTGGCCCACTGCTCGCGCTCCTGCATCGTGCGCCGCTCGCCTCCGCATGGAATGGGAGTAAGCGGGAGTCCGAGATCATCGAGCGCGTGGAACAGGCTGGCCGCCTCCTGGACCCCGGCCGCGCCTTTCCGAATGCGCAGTACCGGCAGGCGCGTCGGTCCGATGAAGTATGGCGGAAAGACGCAGCACACCTCCCGGTCCAGCATCGTGAAGATCATGTCGAGGTGAATGGCCGCTCGATGAGCCGGCATCAAGACCACGACCAGGTCCGTGATCTCCGTGGTACGGAAGACCTCCTCGGCCAGGGCGTCGATACCGGCCGCCGTCGTCCGCTCCGACATCCCGACCGCCAGCAAGTCCCGGCGGAGCACGTGAACATCCCCACCCTCGACACGCACGTTGAGTCGTCGCTCGTGCGCACCGTCGAACAGGATTCCGGCATTCTCGAGACCCGGGTGGGTCCGAAACAGAGTCCAGGCCAGAATCTCCTCGCTCCAACGCACCTCGTGCTTCATCGACGCCACCATGACTCGATCGCCGATCACGGCAGCCGAATCGCGCGTGAAGAACAGGTTGGGAAGCGGCGGCAGGGTATAGCCGGCCTCGTTGACCAGGTCCGCCAGCGCGCCGCCGGAACTGACCTCACCCTCGATCAGCAGGCGCGTGATTTCCTCGGGAGCGGCACCCGCCGCGCGTATCCCCAGAGAAGCGTCCGTGTTCGAGAACAGGTAGTCGCGGGCCTCGGGCTCCCGGAGGACGTCCGTGAGAAGATCAGACAGTTCGTGGACCTCAGCGAACCGGGACAGGATGTCCGTAAACTGCCTGTGCTCCCGCTGAGCGAACTGCAGATCCAGGATATCGTCGAACAGGTAATCCGCACGATTGGCCGGCGTCACGACGGCGAGTTCCGGCCCCGGAGTATGGCAGATGACCGATCTCAGGCGACCAATCTCGCTGTGGACGGCGATCATTCCTTCACATCCGTCGCGGCGCCAGCCTCCGTGACCAGGTAACACAGACCTTCGAGTTCGAGGGTCACATCCATCTCCCGAACGGCCACTCCAGGGGACATGCGGAGCTTGATCGGGGCGAAATTCAGGATGGCTCGCGCGCCTGCCCGCACCGCTCGGTCCGCCGCCTTCTGCGCTGCCTCGACGGGTGTGGCGATGATCGCGATCGAAATCTCCTGTTCCTCGAAAGTCGTCTCCAGCTCTTTCAACGGCTGGACCCTGACACCTGCCACATCCCGGCCGATCATCGACCGGTCGGTATCGAAGGCAGCCACGACGTCGAACCCTCGCTGTGTGAAGAAGCCGTAGCCCAGAAGAGCCGAGCCGATCCTTCCAACCCCCAGAACCGCGACCCTCCAGCGCCGCGTCAGGCCGAGTATCTCCTCCAGTTGCACACGGAGATCCGTCACTCCATAGCCCTGGCCCCTCTTCCCGAACGAGCCGAAGTGACTGAGGTCTTTCCTCACTTGCGCAGCGGTGGTGCCGGTGGACTCAGCAAGTTCGCGGCTGGACACCACCTTCAACTCCTGGCGGTCCAGGGTGCGAAGCCGTCGCAGGTATCGCGACAGGCGCCGCACGGTCGAGTCCGAAATCTTGCGTGCCATAGTCTCGCTTGTGAAAGGTAGCACAAGAAGATACGAAACCGAGCGACCGTTCTCAACTCGTCAATGTGACGTGTCCAGCGCCTCCCGCGGCGCTTCCATGAGTCGACCCGCGAGTTCGATGAACTGGTCCGGGGTCAGGGTCTCCGGGCGAGCCTGGGGAGAGAGCCCGCAGGCCTCCAGCACGCTGTCGACACGGGCCGCCGACAGTGTGTACTCCGGCGCGGATCGCAGGATCTTCCCCAGTTGCTTGCGGCGCCGCGAGAAAGCAACGCGCGTGAGGACC
>JAMJQV010000047.1 GCA_023554435.1 Gemmatimonadota bacterium
TGCTCCTCTCGATCGCCCTCCTGCCGCTCCTGGCGGCGGGGGCCACGCAGGTCCAGGCGCAGGAGCTGCCCGAACTGGAGCTCGACGGCCTGCTCCGAACCGGTCTCCGAATCGAGTCGTCCCGCTACGACGGAGTCAGCGGCTTCGAGATCTACGACGCCCGGCTCGGTGTGTCTGGAAAAGTGGGCATCGTCTTCGACTACGCCCTGCGGGCCGAGTATCAGTTCGAGGCTGACGCGGTGCGCCTCCTGGACGTGCGTCTTTCGTTTCCGCTCAGCGACGAGGTGCTCCGATTCGACGCCGGATTGCTGATGTCGGGCTTCGGGCGGGAAACCATGAAGCCGAAGGACGCGATCCCGCTCGTGGAGCGGTCACAGGGCTCTCTCGCCCTGTCCCCTGGTCGGCAGGTGGGGGCGGCGCTTCGCGGCGTGGCCCTGGAGGAGCGCCTGAAGTACTGGGGCGGGCTGTACAACGGGGAAGGCACGACGTTCGGTAACGACGACCGCCGGTTCCTGTTCGCCGGCCGCGTCGAGTACAATTCGGTGGGCGCGATCGAGTTCTTCGAAGACTTCGTGTACGAATTCGGGCTCGACCTGGCGGTGGCCAGCGACAGCGCGAATCCCGTTCTGCCCGTGAGCCGGCCGGCCGGGGACGAGGAGAGCGGGGTCGGGATTCCCGGATACGCCGAGTTCACGGGCAACCGGGTCGCGTGGAGCGCCGACTTCGGCCTCCGGTACCGCGTCTGGTCCCTGGCGGCGGAGTACGCGCGCGCGGAGTTCGACCCCCGCGGCGGGTCGGACACCGTGTCGTCCGACGCGTGGTACCTGCAGGGCGGCTACAGCCTGTGGGGCGCGTTCGACCTGCTGGCCCGCTACGACTCGTTCGAGACGGCGGTAGGACTCGGCACCGAGGCGGCGCGCACGCAGTTCCTGGTATTCGGATTCGGCGTGAATCCGGGTTTCAACGCCAAGATCGGGCTTCAGTACTCCGTAGGGCTCGAGGACAGCCTGGTGGGGGTGTCAGAGGCGGCGGACCGGACGAACACCGGCCCGGCGCTGGCGGACAACCAGTTCCTCCTGAACCTGCAGGTGTCGTTCTAGCCTTCGCTCACCGCAGGGCGTTCAGCCTGCTTCGGGCTCGGGCTCGACTCCGGCGCCGTGGCGCACCGTCTCGCCTCGCACCATGAAGATCACGTCCTCGCTGATGTTCGTGGCGAGGTCGGCGATGCGCTCGATGTTCCGGCTGATCAGAATCACCTGCAGGCAGGCCGTGAGGCTTCCCTCGAGCATGTGTGTGAGCATGACCCGGAAGACCGACTCGTGCAGCCCATCCACGCGGTCGTCCTCGGCCATGACGGCGGCGGCCTCTTCGTCACTCCGGTGCACCATCGCGTCCAGGGACCCGCGAAGCATCTGCCGGGCGATGCGGCTCATTTCGTCCAGTTCCGGGGGACGGGGCGGGCGATCGGTGGACTCGCTGAGCCGGATCGCGGCTTCCGCGATGTTGACCGCGTGGTCCCCGATTCGCTCGAGATCGGTGTTGACCTTGAGCATGGTCACCAGCAGCCGCAGGTCGCTCGCCATCGGTTGGTGGAGGGCCAGGAGCTCGATGACGCTTTCCTCGATCCCGACCTCTTCCTCGTCGATTGCGTCATCGGCGGCGTAGATCTCGTCGATCGTGGAGTCGCCCTTGCCCATGGCCATCGCGACCGAATCCCTGACAATGCTCTCGACCTTGTGCGACATGGCGAGGAGGCGCCGTTCGAGGTCCGCCAGACGCTCGTCAAAGTGCTTGTGTGGCATGCTGCTCCTTCACTCGTCTAGCCAAATCGGCCCGTGATGTACTGCTCGGTACGTTCCTCGGTCGGGTTGGTGAACAGTCGCTCCGTATCACCGTACTCAATCAGCTCGCCCAGGTACAGGAATGCCGTGTAGTCACTGACCCGGGCCGCCTGCTGCATGTTGTGGGTCACGATGACGATCGTGTATTCCTGCTTCAAGTCGCCGATCAGGTCCTCGATCTTGCCCGTAGCGATGGGGTCGAGCGCGCTGGCCGGCTCATCCATCAATAGAATCTCGGGCTCGACGGCCAGGGCTCGTGCGATGCACAGCCGCTGCTGCTGGCCCCCGGAGAGGCCGAGGGCGCTCTCCTGCAGCCGGTCCTTCACCTCGTCCCACAGAGCGGCCGAGCGGAGGGAGCGTTCCACCTGCTCCGCCATGTCGCCCTGGAAACCGTTGACCTTCAGACCGAAGGCGATGTTGTCGTAGATCGACTTGGGGAACGGATTGGGCTTCTGGAATACCATGCCGATCCGCCGCCTCACCTCTACCGCGTCCACGTCGGGGGCGTACAGGTTGGCCCCCTGGAACATCACGTCACCCTCGATGCGGGCCACGGGAATGAGGTCGTTCATCCGGTTGAAGCAGCGCAGGAACGTGCTCTTGCCGCACCCCGACGGGCCGATGAACGCCACGACCCGGTTGCGCGGGATCGTGAGCGATATCTCCTTCACGGCCTGCGCTGCGCCGTAGAACACGCTGAGCGCGCGAGTCTCGAGCGCCGTGTCCAGGCCTTCGCCTACCTGATGTACCGTGTCTCCTGAGGCCATCGTCCTAGAACCGTTTCTGGTATCGGTTGCGAAGCACAATCGC
>JAMJQV010000048.1 GCA_023554435.1 Gemmatimonadota bacterium
CCTGTCCCGCCAGAGCACCTACCGCGCGGACCTGATCGATCCATCGATCGCAAACCATCACGGACGCGTCGTCAAGGGCACGGGTGATGGGCTGCTGGCCGAGTTCGCCGGCGCCGTGGACGCGGTGGAGTGCGCGGCCGAGATCCAGCGGGCGATGCCGGACCTCGAGAAGGACGTCCCCTCAGAGCGGAAGATCCAGTTCCGGATCGGGATCAACGTCGGAGACATCGTCGCCGCCGAGGACGGCGACATCTACGGCGAGGGCGTCAACGTGGCGGCCCGCATCGAGTCCCTGGCGGACCATGGCGGGGTTTTCATTTCGGAAAGTGCCTTCAACCAGGTCAAGAACAAGGTCGAGCTGGGCTTCGAGGACATGGGCCTGCAATCGGTCAAGAACATCGAAGAGCCCGTCCACGTCTACAGGGTGATGCTCGAGCTCGGTACCGCCGGCTCCCTTCCCGGGCAGCGAAGGAAGGGAGGATTCAAGCGCCAACTGCTCCGCAGGAGGGTGCCGCAGTTCGTCGGTCTCTTCCTGGTCAGCTCTTGGGCATTCCTTGAGTTCATCAGCTTTGCGGTGGAGCAGTACGGCCTGTCGCCGCTCCTCCCGACGTTCGTGCTGTCCCTCCTCCTACTTCTCATCCCAACCGTGTTGTGGCTCGCCTGGTATCACGGAGCCCGGGGCCCGGACGGCTGGACTCGCGCCGATGCCGTGTTCCTCTCCGGCAACCTCGTCGCTGCTGCTGCGATCCTGTTCCTGCCGGGCTGGTTCGAGATCGGTGACTTGACCACCCGAAACCTCGAGCGCAGAGACGCGCGACAGACCCGCGAGTCGGCCCTTGAGTCGCTCGAGGACACGGAGGATCCGCGCAACATCGCGGTTCTCTACTTCGAGCCCCGCAGTCCGCAGGAGGAAGTCCCGTACCTGGCGGCCGGGCTGACGGAAGCGCTGATCAACGAGCTGAGCACGGTGGACGCGCTGGACGTTACCTCCCGAAACGGTTCGGCACTCTTCCGGGGGGCTGTAGTCTCGACGGACAGCATCGGACGGGTCCTGCGTGTGGGGACCCTCGTGGACGGCACGGTGGCACTGTCGGAGGGCCAGGTTCAGGTTGACGTGGCGCTGGTCCGCGCGGCCACCGGAGAGGCGATTCGGCGCCAGCAGCTCCGCCGCCCGCGGGCCGAGCTGTTCCAGCTCCAGACCGAGTTGGCGACCCAGGTCGCGTTCTTCCTCCGCGAGATGCTAGGAGAGGAAGTAGAGCTCATCGAGAGACAGACGGGCGCAGAGAACGTCGAGGCGTGGGAACTCCTCCAGCAGGCCCGGGCGCAGAGCGACCTGGCCACTCAACTGGCAGACGAGGGAGACGAGGCCGCGTGGGATCGGATGGAGGCCGCCGACTCCCTGCTTGCTATGGCCGAGGACCTCGCACCGGAATGGGTCGAGCCAACGGTCCGCCGAGGCTGGTTGGCCTACCAACGTTCCCGGTGGGCAGGCGTTATGGAGCAGGGCGAAGTGCTCCCGTGGATCGAGACCGGCCTGGAGCACGCGGAGATTGCTCTCAGCCTTGACCCGGAGAATTCGGACGCGCTGGAACTGCGGGGCACACTGCGGTACTGGCAGTGGATCATGGATCTCGTGCCCGGGATCGACGAGGCCAACACGCTGTTCGACGGGGCGGAGGCGGACCTGCGACAGGCCGCGCTGGTCAACCCCGGGCAGGCCGGCTCGTGGGCGGCGTTGAGCCACCTTCTCCTCAACAAAGATCAGATGGCCGAGGCCAAGATGGCCGCTACGAGGGCCTACGAGGCGGACGCCTACCTGAGGACGGCGGACGTGATCCTGTGGCGTCTGTTCTCTACGTCCTACGACCTCCAGGACCAGGTGGACGCCGCGCACTGGTGCCGGGAGCTGGGACGCCGATTCCCGGGCGATGACCGGTTCGCCGAGTGCAGGCTGTGGCTGATGACCATGCACGGTGGCGAGACGAACGTCGACAGCGCGTGGGCCCACGCAGCGGACATGGTTCGCCTGCGCAGCCCGCAGACCGAGGAGTTCAACCGCCGCTGGGCGGGAATGGCCGTGGCGGCGGTGCTTGCAAGAGCGGGAATGGAAGACAGTGCTGCCGCCGTCGCGGACCGATCACGGGGCGACGCCACGGTGGACCCGATCAAGGACATCGCTTACGCGGAGGCCTTCGTTCGAACCCTTCTCGATGACTACGACACGGCCGTGGACCTGCTTGCCGAGTACATGGCGGTGTCGGGACGCGATCCGTCCGACATCGACTACTGGTGGTTCACTCCGCTCGCGGAGATCCCGCGCTACCAGATGCTGCTGGGGCCGTAGTGCGGCGGGAGCTTTGCGTGGTCCGGTGCCATCAATAGCGGTGCCACCACAAGCCCCCGGATGACGAAGGGGCGGCCACTTCGGCCGCCCCTTTCTACTGGCCAGGCGTGTGCCCGCCTCAGTTGAAGATGATGAACTCCACGGACACCGTCTTGTCCGCGTCCATGGTCGCGATGCACTCGCCGAACTCGATGCCGGGACTGCAGTTGCTCCAGTTCGACGGTATGTATCCCGAAACGGTGGAGAATCCGTACAGCTCGACCTGCGTATCCGCGGGGAAGACGGCGGAGCACACGTTGGCCACCTCTCCAGGCGGCTCGAGGCAATCGATGTTCACCCCGTCCGGATCGACCACCTGTCCCGGACCCGTGATGTCGATCGTCAGCGTATAGCTGGTCGCCTGGGGCGGAATGACGATCGTGTTCGAGCGATACCGTGTGTCGGTGTCCTGGTCCCAGAGTTCGATGTAGACGTCCGGTGGAGGATCGCCGACGTCCGTGACGAACCAGAATTCCGTGAGATCGTCCGCGGAGTCGAAGCCGCAGAAGCCGTAGATCCGCGTGCCGTCCGCGGCGTCGAAGATCTCCACCTGCGTCCGCGATGCTATCGGGTTCTGGCCGCACGGATAGTCCCCGGAGTTCTCGAACATCGTGTCCGGGTAGTCCTCCCAGTTGTCCACGCCGATGTAGTAGTAGTCAAAGGCCTCCGCCTCACCGACCGGGACATCCAGTTCGGCCCGCACGAACTCGAGCACCGGGTGGGGTACGCCGCCGTCTACCGGGGCGAACGCGCTGAAGGACGTGCCGCGACCTCCGAGTCCCTTCCCGGCGAAGAACATCGCCTGGAGAGGCTTGACGCCCAGTAAGCGGTTCGCCACCGGTCGAAGGACCTCACCCGCAAACCTGAGCCATCCAGGCGCGTCGCTCGCCCCGACGACCGGCCCCTGCGGCTGCCGAACGGCATTGCCGCAATCGAGCACCTGTCCCGGGAAGTCCTCCAGGAGTCGTGGGGTCAGGAGCTCGGCGCCTTCACCGAGATCGTGCCCGATCACCAGCTGATCGAAGGGCGGCTCAGGAGGATCCGTGACGACGCACATCCAGAACTCGGCATCGCCCACGAGATCCGCGCTGGCGAAGAAGTCGTACGCCTCAGGGTAAGCCTGGAATCCAGGAATCGGGAAACCGAAGCCAACAGGGTCCGGCAGCCTCACAAGGACGACGGTGACAGGATCACTGCCGCCGAACGATCCGGCGTTCCCCACGAACGCAGCCTCGTCGTTGTTCGTCCAGATCGTGTCATTCGTGCCTGGGTAGATGATCCCGATCCCTCCGGTCGGCTCGAGCGCGCCCGGGGGAATGACCGGCGGAGGCGAGCCACCGGGGTCGGAACCGGCAAACTGGAATACCAGATTCACCAGGTACGCGGCATCGGCCGCGTCGCCGTTCAGCTTGTCCGGGAGCTGATCGTAGGTCATCTCGTAGAACCCGAGCGCCATGTTGAGGGCGTCCGAGAACTGGTCGCTGCAGACCTTGCGTTCGATGTTGTTGAAGATCTCGTGTGCGGCCTTCGACTTCTTCTTGGCGCTGAACAGGTCGTCGATCTCTTCCCGAATCTCGTCCGCCAGGTCCTGCAGGTCTCCGAGATCGCAGTTGGTGGCCTTCTTGCCGAACTGCGGATCGGGTGGACTCGTCGGCTCGAAGTCCGAGCAGGCGATCACGAGAGCGCCGGCCAGCACAACGAGCCCAGCGGACAACAGCAGCTTCCTCATAGATCCTCCTCGTGTCGCCAGGCCCTGGGGGAGGGACCGTGCCAGACACCGAGAGACAGTCTTGATGGACCGATCGCGGCCGATGTTGCGTCGACCGGTGAGTGTCCATGCCGAGATGGAGCCGCACGGAGACCGAAAGTTGGGGGGATCACGACGGGCTCAGCAACTGTCGAGCGGGTGCCACACTTTCGCTTTGGGTCGCAATTCCAACGTACCGTGTGACTTAGTGTCTCCAGGCAGGCGGTTCACCATCGGCCAAAATGACCACGGCACGGCGCGCCAGCTCCGCCATTGCGGCCATGTGGCCCGGATCGGCGAACCGGGCCTCGTCGTCCGGCGTGTGATACTGGGCGTGCTCACCGAACGTGGACAGCGTGTGCGCCGGGATGCCCTGGCGGGCGAACGCGATGTTGTCGCTGCGCTCGTAGTAGTTCTGCTCCGGGCGTGGATCCGGATCGACCGGAAGCCCGGCGGCCACCAGGATCTCGCCCATGGTCGTCCGTTCGAAGCCGGTCAGCCACGCGCGGCCCGGTCCGATCTCCCCGTCCGGTCGGCCGATCATCTCGATGTTGAGATTGGCCACGGTGCTCTCCAGGGGCACGGGCGGATCCGTGATGTACCACCGGGTGCCGAGCAGGCCCATCTCCTCGCCGGTGACGGCTGCGAACACGACGCTGCGGGCAGGGGGTGTTTCGGCCGCAGCCAGCTTCTCGGCGATCCAGATCAGCGCAGCCGTGCCCGACGCGTCGTCGTCGGCGCCGTTGTAGATCGAGTCGCCGTTCACGGGTCGTCCGATGCCGACGTGATCGTAGTGGGCGGTCACGAGGATGAACTCGTCTCTGAGAACGGGATCAGACCCCGGAAGCACACCGACGATGTTGGCTTCCTTGATCCGACCATCGGGCGGCAGCGTGTCCCACGCGGTCCAGCTCTCGAGGAGCCGGGGCCTCATTCGCCCGCGGCGCTCGGCGAGAGCCATCGGCACCAGCTGGTAGAACCCGCTGTCCCCAGCCGCTTCGAGCCCGGCCGCAGCGAAGCGTCCCT
>JAMJQV010000005.1 GCA_023554435.1 Gemmatimonadota bacterium
GGCGGCAGGGAGCCGCCGAACAGGTTCGCGCCCGCACCGACGACGGTACCCGTATTGATGAGCGTACCGATCGCCGTCTTCACGTGATCGCCGACCAGGCAACCCAGCTTGCGGAGCCCGGTGTCGATGGGACCATCCGGACCACCGATTCGAACCGGGCCATACGTGTTCTTGAGATCGCTGTTGGTCGTCATGGCGCCGAGGTTCACCCAGCGGCCCAGGTAGGAGTGCCCCAGGAATCCGTCGTGTGCCTTGTTCGCGAAGCCCAGGACCACGGATTCCTCGATCTCTCCTCTGAGCCGGCAGACCGGGCCGATGCTGGAGGTCCCGATCGCGCCCCCCAGCAGCACCGTGGCGGGGCCGACGAACAGCGGACCTTCGAGCCGGCATCCGGCTCTCACCTCCACCCGGTCGGCCAGCCGCACCGGGCCGTTGCGCGCGTCGAACACGACTCCAGGCTCCACCCGCACGTCTGAGTCCAGGATCACGGCGTGAGAGCCCAGCTTCCAGGTTCCCTCGGGCAGTTCGTTCACTCCGCCCCGGCTTGCCGCCTCGCTGGCCAGGTCTGCGGCGAGACGACCCGGGTTCTCGGCCACGAAGCGCCACGCGGTGTCTACGTAGCCCCCGTCGATGCTCCTTGTCTCCCAGGCCGCCCCTGCAATTCCCTCGTCTGGAGTCTCGAGCCAGCCCTGCTCAGGACCGGCCGTTCCAGCAGGGAGGTAGCAGCCGACCACCTCGTCGTCGGTCGTCAGCAGGACCGGCCTGTCCCCTCGTCCTTCGAACCGGGCTTCGGCGGAAGGCACGAAGCGTGACGACATCAGCAGCCGCTCCTCGTCGGCCGGCAGGGGGCCTCGCGCGATCACGTTCGGAGCGTCGCCCTCCTGGTAGGCCTCCAGCCAGGGGCGGCTGAGAACGGATGTGGTCGGGCGTCCGGCGAACCGCTCGAGGCGCTCCCGGAGCAGCGAGGTGCCGAAGAGAAGCTCTGAACAGGGTCGAGTGAGCGAGAACGGGTGCCAGGTGTCGGCGACATCGTCATCGAACAGATAGAGTTTCATCTCACTCGTCTCCTGAGCGAAGGCGACTCACCAGCTTCTTGAGGTCCGGTGCCGACGAGCGCCGGGTGACCATGGTTACGTTGCCTGATCGCACGACGACCAGGTCATCGACATCGAACAGCACCACCTCGCCCTCCTCGGCCCAGACCACGTTGCGCGTCGCGTCGACAGCCGTCGCCGAGCCCACCAGCACGTTCCCCTGGCTGTCCGTCGGCCGAGTGCGGGCAATGGCGTTCCACGAGCCCACATCGTCCCACGCGAAACTGGCAAGCGCCACTTCGACCACCGGAGAACGCTCCATCACGGCCACATCGATGCTGATGGCCTCGACGGCCGAGAAGAACGACTCGACTCCATCGCTCTCGAGAAGAGGCAACGCACGGGAAATCTCCGGCGCAACGTCGCGGATGGCTTCCAGCAGGTCAGCGGCCCGCCAGACGAAGATGCCGCTGTTCCAGAGAAAGCCACCAGAGGCCAGGTATTCCTCCGCCGTCTCCCGGTCCGGCTTCTCGACGAATCGTCGGGCGCGCCACGTCCGATCCCCCGTACCCTCCCCGACCTCGATGTAGCCGTAGCCCGTCTCGGGTCGGTCCGGTTCGACTCCCAAGCACACGAGAGATCCGCGATTGGCCGCAGACACGGCCCGGTCGATGGTCTCGACCAGTTCCGGGAGGGGGTGGATCACGTGATCGGCATGAAGCGAGATCATGATGGCCCCCGGGCTCGATTTCTCGATCTCGTACGCCGCCCACGCAAGCGCGGGACCGGTGCTTCTTGCCGCTGGCTCGACGAGAAACCGAGTCCTCGTCAGACCCGGGGCAGATTCACAGAGAGAAGAGATGAGCGGCTCGCTGGCGATGACCCGGACGCGCTCCGGCCCCACGAGAGACTCGGCGCGCTCCAGAGTATCCTGGATGAGAGGTCGCGGGCTTCCGAGCGCGAGCAGCTGTTTGGGCCGCTCCGGTCGAGAGGCGGGCCAGAAACGACTTCCTTCTCCGCCCGCGAGGACGACGGCGTAGCAATCCGCGGTTGACTTCATATCGATCAAGGGGCAGCAGGGGCTCGAATCGGGAACAGGGCTCGCTGACGCGAGTAACTGGCCATGCAGAGCAAGGTACTGGACCTCGCGCCGGGGAGAAACTCTGCTATCTTTCCGCCGACGAGTACTTGAGAGGAGCTATCCGTTGTCAGTGATTCGATATATTCCGGTCGTCAGCCTGGTCGCGATTCTCGGCCTGTCCGGGTGCGGCGAAGGCACCGAGCCGATTCTGATACCAATTCCCGACGAGACCCGCGAAGCCACGGTGGTGGACGTCAGCACGGGGTCGGTCGCCGATCCGTCCGCGTTTGATGTGATCACCGGCGAAGCCGTCCGAACGGACCAGTTCTCGGGCTGGGACTTCGTGTTCCAGATCACCGAGGAAGGCGGCGCGGTCTGGTGGCCGCGCAGTTCGATCATCGAGCAGAACGAGGACTCCGGGCTGATTCTCAGTTCCCTCGATTTCGATGCGCTGGTCGAGGCGCCGGAATCCGGCTACGTGCTGCTCGAATCGGTGCCGGTGGCCGTCGGAGACGTATTCGCCGCACGCAGCCGTCGCGACCCTGCGTTCGGGAACGTCCGGTGTCGGCACTTCGCGAAACTCGAGATCCTGGAGATCGACGCTGACGAAGGCACGATCTCGTTTCAGCATCTCGTGAATCCGAACTGCGAGAAGCGGAAGCTGGTCCCGGGAGCCGAGGAGTAGGTGCTCGATCTGCGGGCGTTTCGCACGGGGGCGGACGAGGCGCGGGACCGGCTGGCGCGTCGCGATGACCCGGCCGTCCTCGAGGCCCTCGATCGAGCGCTGGCTCTCGACGCTCGTCGCAGGGAAGTGATCTCGGAGGTAGAGGTCCTGAAGGCCCGCCGCAATGACGTGTCGCGCGAAATCGGAGAGCGGAAGCGGGAAGGTGCGGATGCGGGGGACCTGATCGCGGGCATGCAGCGGGTCGCCGACCAGATCCGCGACCTGGACGCGGACCTCCAGCAGGTGGAGGATGCGCTGGGGTCGGAGCTGCTGTCCATCCCCAACGTACCCGATGACAGGGTGCCTCCAGGCGGGGAGGGCGACTTCGAGATCGTCCGCGAATGGGGAGCGGCACCGGAGCTGGCCTGCGATGCCCGGCCGCATTGGGAGATCGGTGCCGACCTCGGCATCCTCGACCTGGAGCGTGGGGCCAGAATCGCAGGCTCCGGCTTTCCCTTGCTCCTGGGAGCGGGAGCTCGACTCAGTCGGGGACTCATCGACTTCATGCTCGACCTGCATACGCAGGAGCATGGCTACACTGAAGTCGCTCCCCCCTTCCTCGTGAACCGGGATTGCCTGGTCGGTACCGGGCAGCTTCCGAAGTTCGAGGACGATCAATATCGGACGGACCCGGACGACCTGTTCCTTATCCCTACGGCGGAAGTTCCGGTGACCAATCTGCACAGGGGCGAGATCCTCGACGGGCGGGAACTGCCAAAGGCATATGTCGCTTACACACCCTGTTTCCGGCGGGAGGCCGGTGCGGCGGGCCGGGATACGCGTGGTTTGCTCAGGGTGCACCAGTTTGACAAGGTCGAGCTCGTACGCTTCACCAGGCCCGAGGACTCAGTCGACGAGCTGGAGCGCCTGACGCGTCACGCCGAGACGGTTCTGGAGAAGCTGAATCTGCCGTATCGCCGCATCCTGCTGCCGGCCGGAGACCTCGGTTTCTCCAACGCGATCACGTATGATCTGGAAGTATGGTCGGCGGGGGTGGAGAAGTGGTTGGAAGTGTCCAGCTGCTCTTCCTATACCGACTTCCAGGCCCGGCGGGCTGATATTCGCTACCGGCCCGACGGCAAGGGAAAACCGGCGCATCTCCACACGCTGAACGGGTCCGCGGTAGCGCTGGCTCGCACGTTGGTCGCGCTGCTGGAAAACAACCTGCAAGGGGATGGTAGCGTGCTCGTGCCCGAGGCCCTTCACGATTACGTACGACAGGAGCGGCTGACGATCTCGTGATCCGGCGATTGGTACCGATCGGCATCGTCGCCGCATTCTCAGCGGTCCTCGTCTCATATTTGGCCTATACCTGGCAGCTATCCCAGGAGATGCGCGCCAACGCGGCCGTATTCAGCCGCATCTACTTCCAGGTGGTTCAGGCCGTCACCTCAGCCGAGGGAATGACGGCCGAGGGGGAGCTCAATCTGATCCTGCAACTCCGGGATCTGGGCATTCCCGTCGTTCAGACCGACCTGGAGGGAAGCCCGACACTGGTCAGCAACCTCCCCTTCGAGGCTCGACTCGATGACCCGGCTGGAGTGGAGCGCGTGCGCCGGTATGTCCAGCGCCTGGACGAGGCGAACCCGCCCCTGGTAGACGCGGAGCGGAACTTTGTCGTGCACTTCGGTGATCCGCTGTACCTGCAGCGATTGAGGTGGATCCCGTGGTTGCAGGCGATCCTGCTTCTGGGCGTGGTCGGCACTGGTGTCTGGATGATCCGTACCTCCTCGAGGAGCGAGCGGGAACGGATATGGACCGCAATGGCTCGTGAGTCTGCACACCAGATGGGTACACCGCTCAGCTCTCTGGTCGGCTGGCTCGAATTGCTCGATGCGACCGCCGGACCGGAGGGTATCCGCCCCGACGGGATCGATGTGCTGGCCGAGATGGAAGACGACGTCCGGCGTCTCGAGAAGGTGTCGCGGAGATTCGAGCTCATCGGGCGCCGACCGGCTCTAAGACCCGTGTCGCTTCACGAGGTGGTCGGGCGGGTCAGCCGATACTTCAGGTCGCGAATGCCGTCGATGCGCTCGCAGGTGAGGCTGGAGGTGGAGATCCCCGAGGATGCTCCGCTGGTGCTCGGCAACGAGACACTTCTCGAGTGGGCATTCGAGAACCTGTTCAAGAACTCACTGGACTCTCTGGCGGGCCGGGATGGGTCCATCCGGGTGACCTGGCTCGGCTCGGACGGGGAGATGGCCAGACTCCGGTTCTCCGACGATGGCCCCGGGGTCGATCCTGGCCTGGGCAATCGCGTGTTCGATGTAGGGGTGACGACGAAACAGGGAGGTTGGGGCGTCGGCCTGTCCCTGGTACGACGGATCTTCGTCCAGGCCCACAAGGGATCGGTGGCGCTCGAACCGACTGAGACGGGCGCCAGTTTCGCGATCACGTTGCCACTGGCGGATTCGGGCGCATGAGCGGTCCGGCGCTCAATCCCGAGCAGCGACACGCAGTGGAGTACGGGGATGGGCCCCTGCTGGTCCTCGCCGGCGCCGGCTCCGGGAAGACGCGTGTCCTGACGGCTCGTGTGTCGCGTCTGATCAAGGAGGACGGCGAGCGGCCCGAGCGAATCCTGGCCGTCACATTCACGAACAAAGCCGCGGGCGTGATGCGCGATCGGATCGCGGATCTACTGGGTGAGGAACCCAGGGGACTCTGGGTTGGGACCTTCCATTCGATCGCCGCCCGCCTGCTGCGGCGTGAGGGCGACCGGCTGAAACGGGGCGCGAACTTCACGATCTACGCGGAAGACGACTCGCTGAGAGCGATCAAGCGCGCCATGGAGGAGGCGGATCTCGATACGCAGCGCTGGTCACCCAACCTGATCCGTGGCCGCATCTCGGACGCCAAGAATGCCCTGGTGTCGGCGGACGAATACGCCGCGTCGGCCTTCGACCTGGCTGCCAAGGCCACGGCGAGGGTGTATCCGGCCTATGAGCGCATCCTGGCCCGGTCGAACGCCTACGACTTCGACGACCTCCTGGCCAACGCCGCCCGCCTGCTCGAGGGCGTGGAGGAGGTAGGTGAGCGCTACGCGTCGAGGTTCCGGCACGTCCTGGTGGACGAGTATCAGGACACGAACCACGCACAGTATCGCATCGTGAAGCGACTGGCCTCCGGGCACGGCAACATCTGCGTCGTTGGAGACGATGATCAGTCGATTTACGGCTGGCGAGGGGCTGACATCAGGAACATCCTCGACTTCGAACGTGACTTCCCCGGAGCGGAGGTCGTGCGGCTGGAGGAGAACTATCGCTCCACCCCCTCGATTCTCGCGGTCGCCAACGAGGTGATCTCGAACAACCGGGATCGGAAGGAGAAACGTCTCCGTACGCGCAAGCCGTCCGGCGAGCCCGTCCAGGTCAACCGGGTGGCCGATGAGAGGGCCGAAGCGCAGTGGGTCGTGGGAGAGATACAGTCCAGTGCGTCGGGCAGGAATTTCGAGGACCACGTCGTACTCTACCGGACGAACGCTCAGTCGCGACCGTTCGAAGAGGCGTTGCGGAGGGCCCGAATTCCGTATCGGATCGTTGGAGGCGTTCGCTTCTACGAACGCCGGGAGATCAAGGACGTACTGTCCTACCTGCAACTGGCAGTCAATCCGGCGGATGAGGCGGCGTTCGCCCGGGCCGTGTCCTGGCCTCGCAGAGGCGTGGGAGGCGTGACCCTCGACAAGCTACGGGAGGCGGCTGCGGCCCGATCCCTCACCCTCCTGGCTGCGGCCGAGCTGGCCAAGAGCCTCGACGGGCTTCCGCCGGGCGGCGCCAGGTCCCTGGAGGACTTCGCGGCGGGGATCAGTGCGCTCGCCGAACTCGCGCGTGAGGCGACCGCGGAGGAAGTGATTCGCGAGTGCATCCGGAGCTTCGGGATGGTCGCGGCTCTGGAGACGGAGGAGGACGGGGCCGATCGCATCGCGAACGTGACGGAACTCCTGGCCGCTGCTGCTGCGTTTGACCCGGCTGAGGTCGAAGATGCGCTTCCGGACTCGACGGATCTCGAGTTGTACCTGCAGTCGGCGGCGCTGCACGCCGACATTGACGACTATGACGACCGGGCCTCCGGCGTCACGCTCATGACGCTGCACAACGCCAAGGGGCTGGAGTTTCCCGTCGTCTTCCTGGTGGGAATGGAGGACGGGCTGTTTCCGCTCGCCCGCGCGATGGAGAGTCGCGAGGAGCTGGAGGAGGAACGCCGGTTGTTCTACGTAGGAGTGACGCGGGCTGAAGATCGCCTCTTCATCACGCATGCCGATCGCCGCTGGCGATACGGGAGCGAGATGAGGGCGGACCCGTCTTCGTTCTTGCAGGAGCTTCCGGAAGGCCCCGTGCAGTACCGGTCCGTGAGCCCCCGCGGAGGTGGCTTTGCCTCGCGACGCCATGCCACGAAGAAGAGGACGTCGGAGTCGCGGGCCAAGCTGGGAGAGGGGGCGTTCGGTGACCCGAGTCGTTCGGTGGCCGGTGGCCAAGGCTGGGCTGGGGACTCGGGCGCAGCGTTCAACTGGCACCGGGGCGGCAAACGGACGTCCCAGGCCGAGACGGAGGGCTCGCTCCGCTACGATTTCTCGGACTCGCAAGAGGAGCTTCGACTCGAGGCCGGGGCAAGGATCGTACACCCCAGGTTCGGCGACGGGCAGATTCTCTCGATTTCGGGCCAGGGCCGGCTGACCCGTGCGGAGATCGAGTTCGCCGACGGTGCCCGGCGCAAAGTAATGGTCGCGCATGCGGGACTCCGCCCGGCGTGACCTCATCTCGCCAGGAGGAATCGTGAATGAGTGGGTCAGGGGACGGCGGCGCCCATCGTCGTGGTTCGGAATCGTCATGATGGCGGTACTGGCAGGCGGCTGCGCGGAGCCGGCGGTCGATCTCGTGCTCGTGGGCGGAGAGGTGTGGACGGGAAGTGCGGACCAGCCGTGGGCGACGGGGATCGCGGTGACGGACGGGGTGATCGTAGCCGTGGACGCCGAGGAGGTGATCCGGGAGATGGTCGGAGCCGATACCCGGGTGGTCGAGTTGAACGGCCGTTTCGCCATGCCTGGCTTCATCGACACCCACACACACTTCCTGGATGGTGGGTTCCGTCTCTCCGCCGTGGACCTCCGGGACGCGGACAGTCCCGGCGAGTTTGCCCGCCGCCTGGCCGAGTACGCCGAGGACCTGGAACCCGGGGAGTGGATCCTCGGGGGTGATTGGGACCACGAAATGTGGGGTGGGGAGCTACCCGATCGATCATGGATCGACGAGGCCACACCGGACAATCCGGTTTTCGTCACACGACTCGACTGGCACATGGCGCTCGCCAACACTCGAGCGCTGGAGATCGCGGGCGTGTCACCGGACGTTCGCTCGCCGGATGGCGGTGAAGTCGTTCGGGACGAGACGGGCCGGTTGACCGGTGTGTTCAAGGACGAGGCCATGCCTCTGGTCGGCGCCCATATACCGCAACCCACGGAGGCTCAGCGTGACACAGCGCTCGTCGCGGCCATGCAGCACGCGGCGTCGCTGGGGGTGACCGGAGTGACGGACATGGGCTCATGGGCCGACCTGCAGACCTATGAGCGGGCACACGAATCCGGGGACCTCACCCTGAGAGTGTATGCCTTCGTCCCACTGTCGACCGTCGACCGGCTTGCCGAGCGGGTGGAGACGGCCGGGATCGGTGATGAATGGCTCCGCATCGGTGGTCTGAAGGGATTCGTAGATGGATCCCTCGGGTCCGGGACTGCGTTGTTCGAGGAGCCGTACACGGACGAACCGGACAACTCCGGATTGTTCGTCACTCCTCTCGAGGATCTGAGGCGTCAGGTCTCGAAGGCGGAGCAGGCCGGGCTGCAGGTGGCCAGTCACGCCATCGGTGACCGCGCCATTCGCGTCCTGCTCGATATCTACCAGGACATGGAGGCCGAGTTCGGCGCGAGAGATCGCAGGTACCGCATCGAGCACGCCCAGCACCTGGGCTCGGCCGATCTCGAACGGTTCGCCCGTCTGGGCGTAGTCGCCGCGATGCAGCCGTACCATGCCATCGACGATGGACGCTGGGCCGAGCGTCGGATCGGCGAGCAGCGGGCCCGCCTCACCTATGCATTTCGTTCCCTCCTGGACTCCCGCGCCGTCGTCGCGTTCGGCTCGGACTGGACGGTGGCTCCCCTCGATCCGCTGCTCGGGTTGTACGCCGCGGTCACCCGGCGCACCCTGGACGGCGAGAACCCGGAGGGGTGGGTCCCCGAGCAGAGAATCGACGTCGAGACCGCCCTGAAGGCCTACACCTCGTCGGCCGCGTGGGCGAGCTTCACGGACGAACTGACGGGAAGCCTGTCGCCCGGTCGTTTGGCGGACATCGTAGTACTGAGCGAGAACCCGTTCGCAGTCCCGGCCGAGCGCCTTCGGGACGTGAGGGTAGACCGTACGATCGTGGGTGGCAGGGAAGTCTACTCGCGACGGTAGGACGTCAGCCGAAGATCGAGTCCAGCTCGGGCGGGGCCGCGGTACCGCTTTCCCGGATTGCCCGTTCGAAGGACTCGATGGCCTCTCCGCTGGATGCGCCCCGCTCCTCCCACAGTCGGGTCGCTCCGGACGGAAGAGGGAAGTGGTCGTCCGCCGTGGCGAGGATCGCTTCCGGACTCTGCCAGCCTTCGGCCAGGAGTACGCGCCGGCGAATCTTCTTCGCGTCGTTCAAGCTCTGATCTCCGATCGGGTCCTCTACCGCCGCTCGTGACAACTCGTCTCTGAGCAGGAAGTCGGCGACCATTTCGAAACCATGTCGCTGGTAGTGAACCACTTCCGTCGGGTCCAGATCCCAACGGGAGTTGTCGATCACCGTGTCGAAGATCGAATGCCAGCTCTCGTTGCCGGAGATCCGAATCATGCCGCGGAAGATCCTCCGGTTCGTCGAGAACGTGAACAGGGTACTGGAGAGGACCCGGTGGAAAAGGGCGTCGGTTCCGGAGTGATCGAACTGCGTCACGATCCAGCGAGCCAGCTGGGCGTACTCCGGTCCCACGTCCACATCCATACGGTGCTCCCAATAGGAGTGGCCGAGTGCCCGAGTCGAAGGGGTGAGGGTGAGCATCCGGGGCACGAACGTGTTGTGAGCCAGGACATCCGCCGCCAGGTGGCACAGGTAGCCGGTCATGGCCGAGCGCAGCCGCTCGTCGCGTCCCGCAGCACCGTGGATCTCGCGGGCTACGTGCCAGTGGTGGCAGTGCCGTCCCACCGGCGCGTACTTCTTGGCCATCGAGATATCGGCGGCCAGACTTCCGTACAGGAAGTCGATCGGATAGCGTGCGATGACGGCGGCGATGGACGAGGGGAACAGGTCCAGCGATCGGAGGATTTCGATCCCGATCTGGGTGTGGGTCGCCGGTCCCCAGGCAAACGCGGTGTCGGGGGCCAGGAGGAGCAGCGCCGCCGCAAGGACGACGCTTCCGACCAGTGCCTTTCCGCTCAACCCAGGCGCCTGCGCTCCGCGCGCGGCGCCTTGCGCCGTTTCCTGGCTCGACCGCCCAACCTGAGCGCACGCATGATCGCCGCGGTGGAGAAGAACGTCTCTTCCGCTTCTTCGACGGCGACCTCGAGAAGGGCGTTGATCTCGGACACCCGGTCCTCGGCCAGCTCCACCATGCTCTCGACGGACGTCGTCGCGCGTATGACGGTCCGGTCGATTCGCTCGACATCGTCCACGAGGGACGTCGTCACGGCGCCGACCTGGTCGAGCAGCTGCTGCGACTGCTCGATCACCGGAAACGCCTTCTTCTCAAACTCGTCCGCCATCACCTCGAGCTGGCTCATGCCCCTGGACAAGCGGGGCAGCAGCGCGGCCATGCTGATGATGGCGCCAAGGCTGAGCACGATCCAAAGGATCAGCGACACGATGACCAGTATATCGTAGAAGGTCACCAAACCTCCCGATTCCGTGAGGGGGACGATGGGTGCAAGATGCCCCCAAAGCCCCCGGGAGACAACTTTCTCACGTCCGAACCTGCACGATACGGGCCAGCTTTCGACCCGGCCTGCCGAGAGATTCCGCTGCGCGCGGACACATCAGGCGTGGGTACGCTCATAGCTGGCTATGTACTCGATCGCCCCGGCGGGATCGCCGCAGCCGCGGAGGCCCTCCACGAATGCCGGATCCCTGCCGAGTCGGGCGATTCGCGCCAGGAGTCGCGTATGGTGGCTGGCGCGGTCAGGCGGTGAGAGGAGGACGAAGAACACGTGTACGGGCTCCCCGTCCATCGATCGGTAGTCAGCCCCCTCCGGGCTGATGCCCAGAAGCACCTGCGGCTCGGGAATGGACGAGCTGATCGCATGCGGAATTGCGATTCCGTGCCCGATGCCCGTACTGAGGACCTTCTCGCGCGCCAGAAGAGCGGCGAGGACAGTCTCGTTGGAGGCGCCGGAGACCGGGGCCAGGAGCTGCTTGAGAATCCCCCGGACGTCGTCATCCTGAACTTCGGTGACGACCCGGTCTTCAGCCAGGTATTCCGTGAGCGTCATGGCTCCGTCATCCCGGAGTTGAGGCCGGTCGTGAGGTCCGCGGTGCCGCGGGCGAATTACGAAGCATAGAGGACTGCCGGAAAACCTGTCAAGACGACTGAAACCGCATTGCCCGGGCCAATGGGCGGGACCTAACTTGCCGCTGCGAACGCGAAGCGCGCGTGACCGGAACGACACCACGCAGGGGTAACGATGCACTACCGGATCGAGGGACCGGCCAGGCTCGGGGGCAGGTTCAAGCCGGCCGGAAACAAGAACGCTGCGCTCCCCATCCTGGCCGGCTCCCTTCTCGCAGACGACCTGGTTGTCCTGGAGAACGTCCCGGACATCAGGGACGTCCGAACCATGATCGAGTTGATGGAGAGCGTCGGCGCGACTACGACCTGGGAGGGTGGGGGACGCGTGGTCGTCGATCCGCGGGGCGTCGCGGGCGGTGAACTGGATGCTGATCTCTCCCGGAAGATCAGAGCGTCCATACTCCTGGCAGGGCCGCTGCTGGCCCGCACCGGTTCGATCATGCTGCCGCCTCCCGGTGGAGATGTGATCGGTCGGCGCCGGCTGGATACTCATTTCCTGGCCCTCGGGAAACTGGGCGCCGAGGTAGAGGCGGGAGATCGGTACGAACTGCGGACCCGCCGTCTCCTGGGCGCGGACATCTTCCTGGATGAGCCTTCCGTGACCGGTACGGAGAACGCCATCCTGGCTGCGGTCACCGCCGAAGGAACGACGCGACTTCGAAACGCGGCAGCCGAGCCGCATGTCCAGGATCTATGCTCCTTCCTCGTCTCGATGGGCGCCGAGATCGAGGGGATCGGTTCTCACGGTCTCGTCATCCACGGCGTGGACCGCCTGGGAGGGACGAGCCACCGGATCGGTGCCGACCATATCGAGATCGGCAGCATCATAGGCCTTGCCGCGATGACCGGTTCCGAACTCGTCATCGAGGATGTCGAAGCGACGCATATGGATCCGCTTCGTATCGGGTTCGAACGGCTGGGGATCGTGTGTGACCTCAAGGGCACCGATCTGCACGTCCCGGCGGATCAGTCCCTCGAGATCGAAGCTGACCTCGGGGACCAGGTCCCGAGCCTCGGCGACGGCCCGTGGCCCGCCTTTCCCGCTGACCTGATGTCGATCGCCCTGGTGGTGGCCACCCGGTGCCGGGGAACCATCCTGATTCACGAGAAGATGTTCGAGTCCCGCATGTACTTCGCCGACAAGGTCATCGCGATGGGCGGAAGGGTCATCCTCTGCGATCCTCACCGCGCGGTGGTCGTCGGACCCTCCCATCTACGGGGTTCGACCGTGGAGAGCCCCGACATCCGCGCGGGAATGGCGCTCCTTATCGCGGCCCTGGCAGCGGACGGCACCAGCCGGATCCACAACATCGGTCAGATCGAGCGTGGGTACGAGAGGATCGACGAACGCCTCCGTGCCCTGGGAGCCAACATCGAACGGGTCGAGGCGCGCTCCTGAGCGGCCGGCGGGGACCGGGTTCGGCCACGGCTGAGGTCCCGTATCACCGGATCGAGGATTGGGATGCGATCGGCCCGGGCGTCGTGGCGGGAATCACGGCTGTGGAGCCGGGGGCGGACGCAGGGTCGGAGGCCGACTTCGGACTCAATACGGGTGGCTCACCCCCGGATGTCGAGCGTCGCTACCGGATGCTCGCGAGCGCCACGGGGATGCACTACTCCGTGGTGGCGCGCCAGGTGCACGGGACCCACATCCTGGAGGCGGATGCGTCGTCGGGTAGCGGATCCAGTGTCATCGGTGAGGCCGACGGTGTGGTGACCTCGGCCAGGGGCGTCCTCCTGGCGGTTACGGCGGCAGACTGCGTTCCGGTGTTCATCGTCGACCTCGGAGGTCGCTGCATCGCCCTCCTCCACGCGGGGTGGAGAGGGGCCGCGGGCGGGATACTCGAGGGCGGTCTCTCCTTGTTGGCGGATCGATTCGGGGTCCAACCGGGGGATCTGACGATCTATCTCGGACCTTCGATCTGCGGATCCTGCTACGAGGTTGGAGTCGAAGTCCTCCGCGCATTCCGCCGGGACGCGGCCGGGCCGGAACGACTCGACCTTCGCGCTGAGCTGGCAGAGAAGGCGGTAGAGTCTGGAGTACCCGCGGAGCGTGTCGTTCGATCGCAATGGTGCACCCGATGTGGCCCCGTACACCTGCACTCTCATCGGGCCCGGGGAGAGAAGGCAGGCCGGATGGCCGCCTTTCTCGGGCTTGTGCCCGGGACGCAGCGGGCGCTCGACCCCGGCGGAGCAGGGTGGGAATTGCGATAGCGGGGCCCTTTCGCTAGGTTCACGCCCGTAGAACGCCGCCCGGCGCTGGCCAGCCGGGGAGGCTCACGAAGGATGTTGAAGTGGGGAACCCTTATCGGCCCCACTTTTTTGTTGCGGGTCGCTCGCGGAATGCGGGTGCAGGGAAGGTGGCGTGGCCGCATGGCAGGGAGCCTGGAGCGAGATCTGGATGAGTTTGTCTCCGGAATCGGCTTCGAGTTGGTCTCGATGGAACGCGGTGGGGGGCGCAGACGCCCCCTCCTTCGTCTGCGGGTGGACCGACCGGACAGTCGACCGGGTCACTCGTCGGTGACGGTGGACGACTGCGCAGCGGTGAGCAGGGCCGTGCGCGAGTTCCTCGAGGAGCGGGCGACCGGAGAGGAGCAATGGGGCCTCGAGGTGTCGTCGCCGGGTGTAGAGCGACCGCTGACGCGGGCTCGCGACTACTCGCGGTTTGCCGGTGAAATGGTGCGGTTGCGTGGACATGGACCGCTGGTGGGAGGAAGCCGGCAGGTCGTCGGCCGCCTGGTCGGCCTCGAAGGGGATGCAGGTCGCGAGATGGTAGTTCTGGACGTGGATGGCGAGCGGACTTCGGTGGCGTTGTCCGCCATCGCCAAGGGAACGCTGGTTTACGAGTTCGCTGGATAGTCTTGAGGGCGCATGGAGGATAGAGACGTCAGATGAGCGATCAGATTCCGGTCGTTGAAGCGTTTCGTGTGATGGCGGCTAATAAGTCGCTGTCAGACAGCGAGTTGCATGACCTTATCCGGGACGGAATTCACGCCGCGTTGGCGCGGCGGTTCGGCGGGCCGGTCGAGGCCGAGATCGAGATTCTTCCTGATGGGGACATGAAGATCGTCGTCCTCAAGGAGGTCGTCGAGACCGTCGAGGATCCCGCACGGGAGACCTCGCTCGAAGAGGCCCGTTGGGACGATCCGGACTTCCAGGTGGGCGATCTGCTTGAGATTCCGGTCGAGTTCTCGGATTTCGGCCGCAACGCGGTGATGGCGGCGAAGCAGCGCATCATTCAGCGCGTTCGCGAGGGAGAGAGAGATCGAATCCGCGAGGAGTTCAGCGGCATGGTCGGCGACCTCGTGTCTGGCGAGGTACAGGCGATCGAGCGAGGCAAGATCGTCGTCATGCTGAACCGCGTTCGCGAGGCCGAGGCCGTGATCCCGTGGCGCGAACAGAATCCTCGTGAGCGATTCCGCCAGGGCGAGACGATCCGGGCGGTCCTGGGGAAACTCGAGGAGACGCCGAGGGGCCCGAGGTTGATCCTGTCGCGCGCGGATCCGCTGTTCGTGAAGGCGTTGTTCGCGATCGAAGTGCCTGAGATCTACCAGGGTATCGTGGAGATCAAGGAGATCGTCCGCGAGGCGGGCGGCCGAACGAAGGTCGCGGTCTCGTCGAGAGACGACTCGGTCGATCCGGTTGGTGCCTGCGTGGGGCTCAAGGGCTCGCGTGTCCAGGCCGTCGTCTCCGAGCTGTCGGGCGAGCGGATCGACATCGTGCCGTGGCACCCCGATCCGGAGATCTTCGCCAGGCGCGCCCTGGCCCCCGCCAAGGTGTCGAAAGTGATCTCGGATTCCGAGAGACACGTGATCACGGCCATCGTGGACGAGGATCAATTGTCGCTCGCGATCGGCCGGAATGGGCAGAACGTCCGCCTCGCGTCGCAGCTCATCGGATGGCAGATAGACCTGTATTCGAGTCGGGATTGGCTGTCGCGCGGGGCGGAGTCGAGTCTGTTCGGCGGTGGAGATGAGTACGAGGTCTCCGACTTCCCGCTCCTCGAGCTGGAGGACATTCAGCCGACGACGCTCGCCGCGCTTCAGGCTGCCGGCATCAACACGTTCTTCGACGTGCTCGACATGGACAGGGATGACTTCCTGAAGGTGCCTGGCATCGGCGAGGAGGATGCAGCGGCTCTGCTCTCGTTGATCGACGAGTTGACGGTCGAAGACGAGGTCCCGGACAGCGGGGCCCCGGCCGGAGCCGCCAAGGCTGCGTCGGTGGCTCCCGATGTCGCTGAGGAAGGCGAGTCGAAGGATGAAGCTGCCGAGCCGGATCCCGCGGATTCAGTGGTAACGGACGAAGCTGGGCAGCCCGAAGTGGCCGCGGCGGAGCTGATCGACGAGCCGGGAGGTGAGGCGCTGGCTGCCGTTGCGGAGGCCGAAGAGCCGTCGGCAGTGGAAGAGGAGCCGGCCAAGGCCGAGGACTGATCCTGGTGGGGCATGGGGAACCAGGGCCGGAAGTGCCGCGGGATCGGAGTGTCCTGCAGCTTGTCGGCCTGGCCCGCCGGGCCGGGTTCGCGGTGGTGGGAACGCAGGCAGTTCGGGACGCTGCGAGACGCGGCGAGCTGAAGGTGGTCGTGGTCGCGGAGGACGCGACGGACAACGCTCGCAAGCGGATGCGCGCTCTCCTGGAGCCGTCGGACCTGGAGGTCGTGACCATCGGCACACGAAGCGGGCTTGGGCGTGCGGTGGGGCGACCGGAGGCCGTGGTCGTGGGGATTCGCGACCGGGGGTTTGGCGTGAGGATCGTGGGAGAAGTTCGGGCGATTACGGAGTAATGACGGGACACTAAGGAGGGCAGGCGTTGGCGACATTCCGCGTCTATGAAGTTGCCGAAGATCTGGGCATTGACAGCAAACAGCTGATTCACATGCTGCACGAGATGGACGTGCGCGTGCGGAGTCACATGTCCAGCGTGTCGGAGGACCAGATCGCGCGGCTGCACGCCCGACTCGAGAGAGAGCGGCGAACCGGAGCCCACGCGGCTCCTGATACCGCGACCGGCACTCGCCGGCGCCGTCGTCGAAAGGCCCCGGAGGTTGCGGAGGTCGCTGAGGTCGAGTCCGTGGAGGGCGTGTCCGAGGAGGCTGGCGTCGAACCGCCGGCGGAAGTCGTGGATGACTTGGCCGACACAGAGCCGGTTGTCGACGACATGGAGCCGGTTGTCGACGACATGGAGCCGGACGACCGGGCGGACGGTCCGACAGTCGTGGAGGTCGAAGCGACGGACGCAGTCGACGAGACGGCCGTGGCGGAGGATGATGTAGCCGACGACGATGCCGGAGCGGCCGACGAGGTCGAGCCCGTGGGGGTCGAGGCTGAGGCCATTCCCGAGGATGTCGATCAGCCGTCGGATCCGGAGGAGAGTGTCGGAGCCGAGGTGGAATCGTCCGAATCAGCCATCGAGCCCGAGCCGCCGGCCAAGCCCAAGCGGACCGTCAAGCCCAAGCCTGTGCGCCGCGGTCTACCCGCCACGCCGGCTGCGCCAGCGACTCCTGCGGCGCCGGCCGCTTCGGCTGCGCCGGGCGGCACGGTTCGGATCAAGGCGGAGGGATACACGACGGACGGTCGCAAGAGGGGCAAGCGGGATCGCAAACGCCGCCGCCGAGTCGATCAGGACGCCGTGCAGGAGAGCGTGAAGAAGACGCTCGCCGCCATGGGTGGAGGTACCCAGCGCCGGCGCCGCCGCGATACGGGACCCACCCAGCAAGAGGTCGAACGGGAGGCGCGCGAGGCCAAGGAGGCGGAGGAGATCACTCTCGTCCGCGTCAACGAGTTCCTCACGATCGCCGAGTTGTCCGATCTCATCGACGCAACTCCCCAGGAGATCATCACATCGGCCTTCAAGAACCTCGGCCTGATGGTGACGATCAACCAGAGACTCGATTTCGACCAGATCGAGATGATCTGCGATGAGTTCGGTTTCGAGGCCGCACGCGAAGAGGCGTACGAATCCGACCTGGCCGAGCTGCAGGAGGAAGCCGAAGAGGAAGGCGAACTCGCGCCGCGTGCTCCCGTGGTGACCGTGATGGGCCACGTAGACCACGGAAAGACGTCACTCCTCGATGTCGTACGCGAGACGAACGTAATCGCTGGAGAGGCTGGCGGGATCACACAGCACATCGGGGCCTACCACGTGGTCGTGCAGGAAGATAAGGCTCTGACCTTTCTCGACACTCCGGGACACGAAGCCTTCACCGCCATGCGTGCGAGGGGCGCCGAGGTCACCGATCTCGTCATTCTCGTGGTAGCGGCCGATGACGCGGTCATGCCACAGACGGTGGAAGCGATCAGCCACGCCCGGAACGCGGGTGTGCCGATCGTCGTGGCGATCAACAAGGTCGATCTGCCCACGGCCAACGTACCGAAAGTCAAGCAGGACTTGCTCTCTCAGGAAGTCATCCTCGAGGAATTCGGGGGAGATGTCCTCTCTGCCGAGGTGTCGGCCAAGACGGGAGCGGGCGTGGACGACCTCCTGGAGAAGGTCATTCTGCAGGCGGAAGTGCTCGATCTCCAGGCGGTACCGACGGGAATGGCGCGGGGGACGGTCGTGGAGGCCGAACTCGACCGCGGCATGGGCCCGGTGGCAACCGTGCTCGTGCAGAGTGGAGAGCTCAACGTCGGCGACGACTTCATTTGCGGTCTCCAGGGGGGGCGGGTGCGCGCACTCCTCGACGAGCGCGGAAACACGGTCGAGAAGGCCGGTCCCTCGATTCCCGTTCGAATCCTGGGCCTGGAGGGAGTGCCCCAGGCCGGGGACCGCCTGGTGGAGATGGAGGCCTCGCGCGTTCGTGAGATCGTGTCTCGAAGGCAGCAGCTCGAGCGCGAAAAGGACATACGCAGGCGCCAGAAGGGCACGCGACTGGAAGACATCTTCGCCGCCGTGCAGGAACAGGGGCAGGCCACGCTGAACCTGGTGATCAAGGGCGATACGGACGGCTCCTTGCAGGCCCTCGCGGACTCCCTGGAGCGTCTCGGGACACCTGAAGTCGCGGTGGATGTGGTTCACAGGGGCGTCGGTGCGATCAATGAGTCGGACATCCTGCTCGCCACTACCACTCGGGCCTCCGTCATCGGCTTCCACGTTCGGCCTGATGTGAAGGCGAGGGACATCGCCGAGAAGGAGAGCGTGGAGATCCGGCTCTACAGCGTGATCTACGAGGCGGTGGAAGACGTCAAGCTGGCGCTCGAGGGGCTCCTGCGGCCGGAGGAACGTGAGGTCCTGGTAGGGACGGCTGAAGTTCGTGAGACCTTCAAGGTTCCGAAAGCAGGAACCGTTGCCGGCTGCTACGTCGTGTCAGGCACCATCCAGAGAAATCTCCGGGTGCGGCTCCTGAGAGACTACGTGCAGGTCTACGAGGGTACCATCGGCAGTCTCCGGCGGTTCAAGGACGACGTACGCGAGGTCCGAGATGGGTATGAGTGCGGCATCTCGATCGACGGATTCAACGACATCAAGGTTGGTGACGTGATCGAGTCGTATCGGGTCGAGGAAATCGCCCGGACCCTGGCCGAGAGCGGCCAGGCGTCCTGACGCACGGGGCCCTGACGTCGTGCCGGCGGTGTATGGTAGAGCCCGGTGGGTGCTTCGTATTCCAGACTGCCAGTCGCTCAAGGACAAACGGCGCGTGGTGCATGGACTCCGGGACCGCGCCCGGTCGCGGTTGAAGGTGTCAGCTGCCGAGACCGCTTTCCAGGGCGAGATGCGGAGGGCGGAGGTCAGTATCGCGTTCGTGTCCTCCGACGCGACCCTCGCTCGCTCGTTGCTCGACCGCGCGGACTCCCTGATCGCCTCCGACCCCCGGGTGTACGTTCTCGAGACCGAATCTGAGATCTACTGACTAGAGCACGTCCGTGCGCCAGCGGGGAGAGCATGCCACCGAACCGAAGAACGATACGCATCAATCAGCTGCTGCGTGAGGAGCTGTCCAGGTTGGTGCAGGTCGAAATCAAGGACCCCAGGGTTCGCTCGGTCACCATCACCCGAGTAGACGTCACCCAGGATCTCTCCTACGCCGATGTCTACGTGAGGACACTCACCGACGATGCCCCCGTGGAAGAGGCGATCTCCGGTCTCGAGAGCGCCGAGGGCTTCATACGGAGGCGTCTCGGGCGGGAGCTTCATCTCCGCCGGATCCCGGACTTCCGATTCAGCGCCGACCGGGCGCTCGAGCACGTGCAGCGCATCGAGTCTTTGCTGGACGAAGCCCTGGGGGAGCAAGCGGACGATGCTGGAGACTGATCTCCCGGCACTGCTCCTGGTGGACAAGCCGGAGGGGCCGACGTCCCACGATGTCATACAGGTGGCGCGGAGGGCGCTCGGGCTCAAGCGTATCGGGCACACCGGCACGTTGGATCCGTTCGCGAGCGGGCTTCTCCTCCTCTGTGTGGGGCGGTCGACTCGCCTGGCGGAGTACTTCCACCTGCTCTCGAAGACCTACTCC